>JAHELS010000224.1 GCA_024644085.1 Rhodopirellula sp. | reverse complement strand
TGGACGAGTCGGAAAAGCTAGCAACCGTTCGGTTCGCCAGCGTCGCCGTCGACTCGTGATGGAACGGATGGAGCGGCGCGAAGTACTGGCGTCAAATCTCGGCGCGATCGCTGGAGTGGTCTTTGTCGACGAGGCCAACGACGGATCGTCCAGCGGTGATCCGACGCTGCAAAATATTCAGGTTCAACTGTTCGAGGATACCAACCTCAACGGGACCTTTGATCAAGGCACTGGAAACGACGACCTGTTGGTCGGCACCGACAATAGCGACGCCAGCGGCAATTTCCGATTCGACAACCTCTCGGTGGGAACGTATTTCCTTCAACAGGATCCTGCACCGGCGGGAATTCAGGCGCCGCCACCGCTGACCGTGCAAGTCACCAATGAAGCGGGCGTTCAAGTCACCGCGATCGATACCTATCAAACCCCCACAGGCCCACTGACGGTCAACACCGGCACGCCGGTACTGACTGCGTTCACAAGCGCGGTCGAAGCGATCGGAGGCGAACGGGATGTCCAAATGACGCATCTCGCCGGCACCGCGGACGCCACGTTCGAGGTGAACGGCGGCACGCTGACACAGTTCAACCAGTTGGGCACAAGCAGCGAGGGATTGATTCAATACGACGGGATTGACGGAACGATCACGCTCGATACCTCGGGGCTCGGCGGAGCGAATCTCAGTGCCGGAGACCCAGCCGCAGGAATCGAGATTTCGACCTTTGCCGACTTCGGTGGAGGAAGTTTGCAGGTTCGTATTTTCACCTCGGACACCGATTTCTCGACCGCGATCGTGCCGATTCCCGCTGGCGCCGCACCGGTACAGATTTTCGTACCATTCGCATTTAACCCACTTTCGACCACCTTCATTGCCGACGGCGGCAGCGGTGCGGACTTTACCAATGTCGGGGCGATCGAAGCGACGATCACTACCGAACCGGGTCAGGACGTCAGTGTTTCGATCATCGAATCACGTATGCCCGATATCGTCACCGCTGATCTGGCAAACATCCAACCGATTGCCCTGGGCGGGCAATTATTCCTGGACAATTCTGCGACGGGACAAAACAACGGCTTCCGCAATCCCCAGGAACCGGGAGTCAACGGAGTGCTCGTCGATCTTTACCAATTGGTCAATCCGACCGACGTTGTCGATCCAGCGAGCACCGTTCCCCTGACGTCAACGGTCAGTGGCGCGAACGGAACCTATAGCTTCCCCGGACTTGATCCAGGACACTACGCCGTTGTGATTCCATCCACTCAGTTCGACCCGGGTGGACTGTTAAACGGATTTGCCAGCAGCACGGGGAACGATCCCGCGCCCGATCCTGATGACGACTTCGACAATGACGACAATGGCACAGCACTTCCTCCGGATCCGCTGGCCCCGAATGATCCAACCGACGTCGTGAGCGGGACGATTACGCTTGTCTCCAATGACGAGCCAATCAATGACGATGACACCGATCCGAATACCAACACCACGCTCGATTTCGGTTTCTTCCCGCAAATTGATCTGTCGATCACAAAAACCGTCAACAACGCGCAGTCAAATCTGGTCGCCGGCGGTAATGTCGTATTCGACATGGTCGTTCAAAATGCCGGCCCGCTTAGCGCAACGAACGTTGTTGTGGAGGACATTTTCCCCGCAGGGCTGACGTTCACCGGAACTCAGAACGCTTCGGGGGCATTCACCACGAACGTCAATGGTACGACGGTAACGCTGGAGATCGGCACCATGCCGATCGGCACGATCGCGACGTTCCAGTTCACTGCGGACATTGGTGCTAATCAAACCGCGGATGTGACCAATACCGCGACGGTCACAGGCGACGAAGTCGACGTTCTCACGGCGAACAACTCCGAGTCGGAAGTGATCGATCTGCCGCAATCCGATTTGCAAATCAGCAAGGCCGATTCGACCGACCCGGTGAATGCAGGCAATCAACTGACGTACACGATCACGGTCTTCAATGACGGCCCCGACGGGGCCAATGGTGTGATCGTTACCGATCCGCTGCCGGCCGGAGTTACGTTCTTCGACGGTAGCGTGCCGGGCGGCATCGTCACGGAAAACAACGGCATAGTCACAGCCAGCCTCGGCGCGATGGCCGACCAGGAAAGCCGGGACATCACCATCGTTGTGGATGTCGCACCCGACGCGACGAGCCCTCTGAACAACACGGCCACTGTGACAGCGGATCCAAATACCGATCCCGATCCAGACAACAACGACACCAGCGAAGATACAGCAGTCCAGCGGGTCGTCGACGTGGCGGTCACCAAGAGCGTGACCGGGACGCCGATCGCCGGCCAGAACGTGACCTACACGCTGGTGTTTGATAACAACGGGCCGAGCCAGGCTCGCGACATCAGCGTGATTGACACGCTCGATTCAGACCTGACGTTTGTCAACGGAAGCTTCAATCCCGGTACCTCGGGTGTGACTCTTTCGCAAAATGGCCAGGCATTAACGTTCGACGTTGGGATCCTCGATCCGCTGGCATCGGCCACCGTTTCGTTTGATGTATTGATCGCTTCGTCGGCAACCGGAACCATTCCAAACGCCGCGACGATTTCGACCTCCGATACGGACAGCGACAGCACGAATGATACCGATTCGGTTGACATCGTCGTTCAGCGTCAGGTCGACTTGATCCTGGTCAAGGATGTTGACTTGGCGACCGCTGTACCGGGCCAGGACCAACTCGTGTACTCCTTTACGGTCAGCCATGATACCGACAGCGTCAGCGATGCGACCAACGTCGTCATCACCGACGTGCTGCCGTCCGGATTGCTCGGCGCCGTGATCACCGCCCCGACGGCTGACAGTACCGATTTCTCCAACGGCACGGTGACGGTCCAGTACAACGCGATTCCGATTGGCGAAACGCGAACCTTCAGCGTCACCGTTGACATCGACCAGGCCGCCAGCGGTTCCGTCGTCAATCCGGCTTCGGTCGCCTCGGACGGTACCGACATCGACACCACGAACAACAGCGACACCGCGACCACCGTCATGACTCCCGACTTTGATGTCGTCGTGACCAAGTCGGTTGTCAATCCGACCCCGTCACCGACCAGCAATGTCAGCTACACCATCGGTTTGACAAACGAAGGTCCGAGTGCCGCTACAGGCATCGTGCTAAGCGACACGATTCCGACCGGCTTGACCTTCGTGTCGGGCACGTTGAACGGTCAAAACGCGACGAGCAACGGGACGACCGTGACCTTCCCGTCAATCGATCTCGATGCAAATTCGTCGGCGTCGGCCAGCTTGACGTTCAATGTCACTTCGGCGGCCAGCGGCGTGATCACCAATACCGCGAGCGTTCCCGATCTCTCGGGCGACGGCGAAAACGATATCACCAATAACTCGGATAGCGCCGACATCACCGTCACGCCAGCCGCCGATCTTTCGGTCACCAAGACGGTCTCCGCAGCCAACGCGCAGGCCGGGGGTAACCTCACCTACACGATCACCGTGTCCAACGCCGGCCCATCATTGGCCACAAGCGTCCAGGCCATCGATACGTTGCCCAGCGGTGTTACCTTTGTCAGCGGCTCCGGGCCCAACGGAGCTTTGTCCGCAAGCAACGGGCAGGTAACGGTCAACGGTGGTGATCTCGATGTCAACAACAGCTTCATGTTCACAATCAATGTGGACATCAATGCCGGCACCAGCGGCAGCCAGGTCAACAGCGTGAGTGTCAGCAGCAATACCAACGAAAGCAACAACGCAAACAATACCGCGACGGCGTCGACCACGGTCGATCCGAGGACATCGACCATTTCCGGAGTCGTCTACATCGACATCAATAACAACGGCGTCCAGGACGCCGGCGAAGTGGGTATTGCAGGCGTCCAATTGTCCTTGACCGGGACCGACGCCCTGGGCAACGTCGTCAACGCTTCGGCGACGACCGACGCAAACGGAAACTACTTGTTCAGCAATCTTGCCGAGGGGGTCTATACCGTGACTCAGACCCAACCGGCTGGATTCCGCGATGGCATCGAAACCGCTGGTACGGGGGCAAACGCAAATGTCGCCGACAACGTGTTCTCGCAGCTCGGGCTCGGTGCCGACACCGACGCCGTCAGTTTCAATTTCGGAGAGTTGAGCGAACCATTATCAAAGAGACGTTTCCTGGCATCGTCGTAAATCGGCGAATCGCTTTTCGAGTCGACTCGTTTCCAACGGGAGCCGGTGTATGACGGCGCGAGTATCGAATCGGTCAAGCGATCACAGGAAGCAGAAACGCTCGGTCTTCGGGGGGAGGCCGAGCGTTTTTCGTTCACTCTTCATCTTTCTCAATTACACCGAACAGGTGGCCGCCCTTTTCATCGTGCTGCCAGGTTCCCGCATAACGTCCGTTGTGAATCAGCACGCGTGCGCCGAACGTTCCCATGCCGGGAATCCAGAATGAATCGAGCGTGATCACCGGAGTCCTGCCTGACCAGAGTATTTTCAGATCGAGCGGCACCTCGTTGTCGACATCTCCGTATTTGATTCGCGCCGTGAGGCGATAGAGGTCTTTTTCGGGCAACTTCTCGCATTTGCTGATCAGGTATTCTTCTGTTTTCGGCGCGGCATCGTCATTGCCCTCGATGGTGAACTTTCCAACAAATCGTGCACCGCTCAGGTACTCGGCCAAATTTGCCTGACGCTCCGCCACCCTGCTGTTCTTTTTGGCGTCATCGGAATCGCTTGACGCCTCCGTTTTCGCTGACCCATCCTTTGCCGCTGCGGCCTTTTCCTGTGCGAAAACTGGACAGGAGGTTGCTGGAATCATGGTCCAACCAACAGTGACAACCAAAAGAACCAAAGGTGAACGGCACATCGTGAATTCTCCAGTGCAAGGGTGCAGACTTTTTTGATGGTCGCATGTTGTTACGCCTGTGGCAAGCCGCGCCGGCGGGTAACACGACACTTCAGGGCTCGTTCATTTGGTAGGCTGAACGCCAGCGATCGTGGTACGTAACAAATTAAGGCACACAGGATTCCCTATGGGCAAGCGAACCGTTCTTTGGGGCCTCCTTGGATTCATGTTCTTGTCAGGATGCGGTGACGGCGGCGCAGCGGTGCTGCAGAGGCGATCGAATCTGGAGCAAATCGGAGTCGCTTACCAGGGTTTTTACGAGGCCAACGGCAAAGCGCCCGCTTCGATGGCCGAATTGATCACGCACATGAATTCGGTGTCCCAGGGGGAGGAAGCGGTCACCGATGCAATCACCAGCCTTGAAGAGGGCGACATCGTGGTCAATTACAACGGTGTGCTTGGTGACGCCGGGAAGAACGCCAGCGATGTATTGGCATTCGAGGCGAGGGCGCCGGCATCGGGCGGTTACGTCGTCATGGGAGACGGCGGGGTTCGATTGATGACCGGGAAGGAGTTTTCGGAGGCAACGATGTTGGCCCCGCATCCTTGATGCTCAGCGCCGGTTGAACGCAGCATCGAATCAGGCCGGTTGGTCCGCCGGCTCGCGAAATCGGTACCCTACTCCGCGCACCGTTTCGATCAGGCCGGCATGGTCATCGAGTTTCTTTCGCAGCGAGCGAATGTGGACGTCAATGGTCCGATCGAGCACGAGAGTATCTTCACCCAATGCGGCGTCAATCAATTCGGTCCGGCTGAAGACACGACCCGGTTGGCGGATCAACACTTCCAGCAGCCGAAACTCACTTCGCGTCAGGTGAACCGGGGTTTCGTTGACGGTAACCCGGTATCGGACGGCATCAATCTTGATTCCCTGGCAATCGATCAACTGGTCGAAAGACTCTTCAGCGTCGCGCCGGCAAAGTGCCTTGACGCGTTCGAGCAACACTTTCACGCTGAACGGTTTGGTGACATAGTCATCGGCACCGAGCGAAAACCCGATGAGCTCGTCCGATTCTTCCGCCTTGGCGGTCAACATGATGATCCGTGACTGTCGCGTTGCGGATTCCGCGCGCAGCCGGCGGCACACTTCGAGTCCGTCGACGACGGGCAGCATGAGGTCGAGAATGATGATGTCAGGTTGCTTCAGCAGCGCCTGGTTGATTCCATCCTGGCCGTCGCTGGCAAGCAACACCTCGTAACCTTCGCGGTCAAGGTTGTAGCTGACGACCTCGGCGAGCGAACGGTCATCCTCGACAATCAATACAGTGGTTTTTGGCATAACAATACGATTCTATCGCATTATGAATTCGGGGTTGTTTCGATGTTCTCGACGACGCATCGATGTCGGACGATGTCACCGTCGACCAGGTAAATGCTGTCTTCGGCAATGTTAGTTGCCAGATCCGCGATCCGCTCGAGATGCCGAATCGCCGAAAAACAGTGAAGCGACGGCACGACCAGGTGGCTATCTCGCTGCATGATTTCGGTCAACCGGGCAATTAGCAGCGAGTTCATTTCGTCGACCTCATCATCCATGCCGATCACGGCGCGGGCCGCGAACGTTTCAAGATTCACAAAAGCATCCAAAGCGCTGCGGACCATCCGGGTGACGCTGGCGACCATGGCATCGACGCCCTCAGGGATCACGAAATCGGGATACTCACAAACCCCGCTCGCTCTTTCCGCGATATTGACCGCCAAATCGGCGATGCGTTCCAAGTCGTTGTTGACCTTCACGACGGTCGCGATGCGCCGCAAGTCCACTGCGACCGGGTGGTGCAAGGCGAGCATTTTCAAGCATTCTTCTTCGATCATGACCTCTTGCTGGTCGACGTGCTTGTCGTCTTCGGCAACCTGGTCCGCCAGGTGCGCGCGACCTTTGCAGAGCGCAAGCGCGGCATTATCGATCATTTCTTCAACCCGAGTGCACAGCGACAATATGTCCCGGTGCAATCGATCCATGTCACGGTCCAAGTGTCTGGTCATCGATTCTTATCCAAATTTTCCGGTAACATAGTCTTCCGTTTGTTTCTGCTTCGGGCGTGTGAAGATCTGGTCGGTGGTTCCGAATTCAATGACTTCACCCTGGTAGAAAAGTGCTGTCATATCGGAAACTCGCGACGCCTGCTGCATGTTGTGGGTGACAATCACGATTGTGTACTGCTCGCGCAACTCGTAAATCAGATCCTCGATGCCTCCGGTCGATATGGGGTCGAGAGCCGAGCAGGGTTCGTCCATTAACAGGACTTCGGGACCCGTTGCGATCGTTCGAGCGATGCAGACGCGTTGTTGCTGGCCACCACTGAGTCCGAGCGCCGGTTTGCGAAGCCGATCCTTGACCTCGTCCCAGACCGCTGCTTTCCGCAGCGACCATTCCACCAATTCGTCCAACTCGCTGCGCGAAAGCTTCAGGTGCAAGCGTGGGCCGTACGCAACGTTGTCGTAAATCGATTTTGGAAACGGATTGGGTTTTTGAAACACAATTCCGACCTGCCGCCGTAAATCAACAACATCAGTGCTCGAGGCAAGCACGTCCAATTCGTGCAGGGTGAGCTTTCCTTCGGCTCGCGCGGTCGGAACCGTGTCGTTCATCCGGTTGATCCAGCGAAGCAGTGTTGTCTTTCCGCAACCGCTGGGACCGATGAATGCCGTGACACGATTTTCGGGAATCTTCAGGCAAAGGTCAGTAAGTGCCCGGAATTCACCATAGTAAGCGTTGAATTTGTCGAGATGAATAGCGGTCCCGGGATCCTGCGTCTCGGATCGCTGCTGCATTTGCGAGCCAACTGTTATGGTCGGCGGCACGCGCACCGCGGATTGTGACGACACGTCCGATGCTACTTGCCCGCTCGATCCGCGATCGGGATTGCTGGTCGTAGCCCCAGTGGAGGATGCGTTGCCCTTTGGTGTTGCTACAGACATTGGATTTCTCTTCGTGCAAGTTCGAATTGCAGGGGAAAGGTCACGCGGTATCGTTTCAGATCGTTTTTCGGCGCAGAGAGAGAACGGGTTCTAGGTCAGCGATTTCTGCGTCTTGTTTCGGATCACCACGGCGATCGCGTTGAACGTCAAGAGCACAGTCAGGAGCACGATGATTCCCTTCGCCGCCACTGTGTGGAATTCGGGCCGAGGTTGCTTGGCCCAATTGAAAATCTGCAACGGCATGACGGCGAAATCATCCAGCAGGTTTCCGGGGTTCGAGCCGATGTAAACGATTCCGCAAATGATCAGAATGGGTGCTGCCTCACCAATCGCCCGGCTCATCGCGAGAATGGACCCGGTCATGATGCCCGGCACAGCCGCGGGCAAAGTCACGTTCTGGACGGTTTGCCAACGGGTGGCTCCCATCCCTAGCGAACCTTCGCGAAGCGAATCGGGCACGGCTCGAATTGATTCCTGGGAAGCGATAATAACGATCGGCAGAACGACCAACATCAGCGTCAAGCCACCGGTGAGAATTCCCCGGTCAAGCGGCAGCCGAAAGTAGCGCCAGGATTTTCGACTGATGCGGCCCGCCTCGGCATCGCTGCGAAGCGTCAACGCTTTCACGCGTCGTTCCTGGGGCAGTGGATCATCTGGGGAGATCACGTTCACCTTGACCCGCTGGCCCGAGCTGGTTTTGGCAATCAGCCCCGACTCGGCCGCCGTCGCCGAGGCTGCTGCACCGGCAACCGGAACGAGCAGGATCCGATCTCCTTCGCTGATGAATTGATCAAAGTATTCAACACCCGTCTCGAAGGAAGGATCGTTGACCGTACCGAACAGGCCGAACATTCCGCCGAAGGCTGTCAGACCAATGATTCCGTAGACAACCGAAGGCACGCCGGCCAGATTGCTGATGTTCAACTGAACAAATCCGTGAAACGCCTGCATCCAGCGCGTTCGCGGTTTGAATTCCTCGAGGAAAATAGCGGTTGCGACTCCGATGGGCAGAGTGAACAGGGCGCAAACACCGAGGACCCACATCGAACCAAACAGCGCCGGTCGAATCCCGGCCTTTTCGGGTGATGCACTCGGCGTGGAACTGACAAAATCCCAATCCAACGTCGGCAATCCCTGCACGAGAATCGCGGAAAGCAGAATGCCAAGAATCACGACCGAGACAAACGCGGTCACCAGGCAAAACCGGACGAACCATCGATCGATCCGATGCCGCATCGCCAACGAACGGGTTGCATGACGCGGAGCGGCCGTCTTTTGGGAACTCATTCGTAAGCCTCCCGAAAACGTTTTCGCACCATGTTGCCGGCAACGGTCAACGCGAAGGTCATGATGAACAGCACCGCGGCAACGGCGTACATGGAAAAGTATTCCATGCCTTCGTGGCTCGCATCACCCGATGCCATCTGGACCATCCAACCCGTCATCGTCTGGATTTCACTTCGCGGATCGGCCGTCATCCGCGGCGTTGCACCGGCGGCCAGGGCTACGATCATCGTCTCGCCGACAGCCCTCGCAATGGCGAGCAGAAACGCGGAGACGATTCCCGACAGGGCGGCCGGTACAACCACTTTTGTCGCCACGTCAAAACGTGTTCCACCAAGCCCGTAGGCGGCGTCCCGCAAGCTTCTTGGAACGGCTTGCAGGGCATCTTCAGCAAGCGAACAGACCGTTGGCAAACAGAGCACGCCAACGGCTAGTCCCGCGCTGAACGCGTTGTAAATATTGAATCCCTCGTGAAAAAACTTCAGCCCCGGTGTGATCACCATCAACGCAAAGTAGCCGTAAACCACCGTCGGAATCCCTGCCAGGATCTCGAGAGTCGGTTTCAACGCCGACCGCACACGCCGCGGCGCGTACTCGCTCATGTACACCGCGGTGATCAATCCGAGCGGCAATGCGA
>JAHELS010000039.1 GCA_024644085.1 Rhodopirellula sp. | reverse complement strand
CGCACAACCGAGGCTGTCCATCAGACAAAGCCGCGCCGTCGACCACGCTTCTTCGCTTTCCACCTCGGGACCAGCCGTGTAGTCGGCAATCTTCGTCAGAATCGTGTCGAAAGGCATCGATATCCTTTATGTCTCCTGGCCGGATCGTTGGTCGATCGGAACCACTGGCCGCTGCGCGGGACCGATGTAATCGGCGCTTGGACGGATCAAGCGATTGTCGCTGCGCTGTTCGATGACGTGGGCGGCCCAACCAGACGTGCGGGCGACAACGAATAGTGGAGTGAAATAGGGTGTGGGAATGCCGAGCATGTGGTATGCCGTTGCACAGTAGAAATCAAGATTCGGGAAAAGGCCTTTCTCACGATGCATCACTTCGTCGATTCGGCGTGACACATCGTACATTCGAGTGTCACCCGATGAATTTGATAATCGCGCCGCCCAGTGCTCGATGATGGCGGATCGAGGGTCACACGATCGGTACACGCGATGTCCGAATCCCATGATCTTACGTTTTTCATTTAGCATCTTCATGATTCCCGTCTCGGCCTCGTCCGGGTCGGCGAATTGACGAATCAATTCGAATGCTGCCTCGTTGGCACCGCCGTGCAGCGGACCGCGAAGCGTGCCGATTCCCGAGGTGATCGCGGAGTAAAAATCCGACAAGGTCGACGCGGCGATCCGGGCCGCGAAAGTCGAGGCGTTGAACTCATGCTCGGCGTACAGGATCAACGAGGCATCGAGCGCTCGGACCTGTTCGGCGTCCGGCTTCCGCTCGTGCAGCAAACGCAAAAAGTGAGCCGCGATCGAATCATCATCACCCGCGACGTCAATTCGCTGATTGCTGTGATGAAAATGGTGCCAGTACATCAACATCGAGGGGAAAACAGCGAGCAGCCGGTCAGCGATCGAGAGTCCCGGCCGGTCATCGGTTTCCGGCTCCATTGTCCCCAGTGCAGAGCATCCGGTCCGGAGAACATCCATCGGATGCGCCTGGGCGGGGAGTTGTTCAAGAATGTTCTTGAGCGGTTCGGGAAGATCGCGATTCAATCGCAGTTCCGAGCGGTAGCTGCTCAACTGATCCGCCGTCGGCAACGCTCCACGCAACAGAAGCCACGCGACCTCTTCGAAGGTGGTTTTTTCGGCAAGCTCCTCAATCGCATAACCACGATACGTCAATCCGTGGCCCTCTTTGCCGACCGTGCTCAATCGGGTTGTGCCCGCAACAATGCCGGCCAGCCCGCGGTTGTCAGTCGTCGTTGGATTGTTCACGAATCATCCTCCACGACGCTGGCCGATCTCCGGGCCTCGTCTATCTGTTGCTCGTGCCGGTGGTAATCAAGCAGTTCGTAAAGCTGCTCGCGAGTTTGCATTGTGTCAAGGATCCCCGATTGCGTTCCAGCTTCGCGCAGCGTCTGGTAAGCATGTTCCGCAGCGGCATTCATTGCGCGGAACGAAGTCAACGGATAAAGCGCCAATCGAATTCCGCTCTCACGCAGCTGTTGCGTCGACAGCAGCGGCGTTCGGCCGAACTCGGTCATGTTGGCCAGGACCGGCACCGAGACCGCACGTGCGAATTCGCGGAATTGGTCCGCGGTCACGAGTGCTTCGGCGAAAATCATGTCGGCACCAGCGTCCACGTAGCTGCTTGCGCGATCGATTGCGGCTTGCATACCTTCATCGGCTGCTGCGTCGGTTCGCGCCATGATCACGAACTCGCGGTCGGTTCGTGCATCAACGGCTGCCTCGATGCGGTTGCACATCCGCTCGGTGGATACCAGCCGTTTTCCCGGCCGGTGTCCGCATCGTTTCGGTTCCGCTTGATCTTCGAGGTGAATCGCTGCTGCGCCGGCGTCGATCATTGCACGAACCGTTGTCGGAATCGACGAAGTGGTTTCCCATCCGGTATCGCAATCGACAAGTAGCGGCAACGAAGAAGCCGTCGCGATCCGCCGCGCATCCTCCACGACGTCTCCCAGCGTCGTCATTCCAAGATCGGGAAGACCCAATGACGCATTGGCGACACCGGCACCGGAAAGATAAAGGCACCGAAAACCGGCGCGTTCGGCGAGCAAGGCGCAACACGCGTTGACGGCCCCTACGACCTGCAAAGGACGTTCCTTGACGATCGCGTCGCGGAACCGACGTCCGGGTGAGTCATCGCCGTGCATCATTGCTTCCTGTCTTCATCGCTGTGCATCACTGCTTCCTGTTTTCGCTTCCGTGTCGTTCAAACTGCATATTCTTTCATTATACGAGCGGACCGGCAGAAACTCGAAAAACGTAGCGTATCGCAGCGTTTCCTTCGCATGGGCATGCGCAGCTGCCAGCCGTTTTGGACTTCCGCGCGTAAAATGAATGGGTGCGGATATTTCTTACTCCGGGAGGGCTGCCGCGTGAGTGCGACGTTTGACGCTGCCCGTCGGGGCGACATCCCAGACGCTGATCCTACCACGGTCAGCGGCACGCCGATTCACCAGCTCTACACTCATGGAGATCTGGTGGGTATCGAATCCCAGGCGGACATCGGCGAGCCTGGAGTTTTTCCGTTCACGCGCGGCATCCACGCCAGCATGTACCGTGGGCGGCTGTGGACGATGCGTCAATTCGCCGGCTTCGCTACTCCCGCGGAAACGAATCAGCGTTTCCGACTGCTTCTTGAGAAAGGTCAAACGGGGCTGAGCACAGCCTTTGACCTTCCAACGCTGATGGCACTCGATAGTGACGATCCAAGATCGAGCGGCGAAGTCGGCCGGCTCGGTGTCGCGGTTGATACGGTCGACGACATGCTGTTGTTGTACGACGGAATTGATTTGGAAGACATTTCGGTTTCGATGACGGTCAACGCGCCGGCCGCCGTGTTGATGGCGTTTTACCTCGCGGCGGCAAAAGAGCGCGGTTTCGATCTGAACCGACTTCGCGGCACAATCCAAAATGACATTCTGAAAGAATTCCATGCGCAAAACGAATTCGTTTTTCCGCCCGAACCCTCTGTCTCGCTCGTCGTCGACCTGATTGAGTTCTGCACCGCCGAAGTTCCGCGATGGAATACGGTTTCAATCAGCGGGTATCACATTCGCGAGGCCGGTGCGACCGCAGCACAGGAATTGGCGTTCACCCTCGCCGATGGCCGGCATTATGTCGAAGAAACATTGCGGCGAGGATTAAAGGTCGACGCATTCGCCCCGCGGTTGAGTTTCTTCTTCAATTCGCACAATGACCTGTTCGAAGAAGTCGCGAAGTACCGCGCAGCACGCCACATCTGGGCAAGCCTGATCCGCGATGAATTCTCTGCGAGTGATCCGGCGTCGTGGAAGTTACGGTTTCATGCCCAAACGGCCGGCTGCTCGTTGCAGGACAAGCAACCCGAAGTGAACCTGATCCGCGTGGCGTACCAGGCGCTCGCCGCAGTGCTCGGAGGATGCCAATCGCTGCACACCAATTGCATGGACGAGACTTTGGCGTTGCCGACCGAGCATGCCGTTACCTTGGCGCTTCGAACCCAGCAGGTTCTCGCGCACGAAACGGGCGTGGTCAACACGGTCGACCCTCTCGGAGGAAGCTACTTTGTTGAAGCCACTACGCATGAGATGCGCGAGAAGGTCACCGAATACTTCGACCGAATTGACCAACTCGGTGGGATGCTTGCCGCGATCCAATCGGGCTACTTCCGTCGCGAAATCGCCGAAGCAGCTTACAGGTACCAGTGCGAACTCGATCGTGGTCAAAAGAAGGTCGTAGGGGTGACCGATTTTGTCGAGACCGATGAGAACAGCATTGAAATCCTGGAAATCGACCCCGTCGTCGAACAAACCCAGATCGAGTCACTGCGAAAGACGAAACAGCATCGCAGTCGCGATGAGGTCGATCGCGCTTTGCGTTACGTTCGCATTGCGGCCGAAAACAACCAGAACGTTTTTCCAGCTCTGATCGAAGCCGCCGTCGCCCGAGCCACAGTCGGCGAAATCACCGCAGCATTGGCAGAAGTATTTGGGAAGCACGATTTGAGGCAACTTTGAAACCAGGGATCCAAAGCATTCATGCTGCCACGCATTCCTGCTTTTCCGGCACTACGGCACAATCCATGTCCATCACCACCACAACAACACTCGGCGCAACTGAAAGGGCACCAATCTTTCCCTACCCGCCACGCATTCTGCTTGCCAAGGTTGGTTTGGACGGGCACGATCGCGGTATCAAAGTCGTTGCCCGGGGATTGCGTGATGCCGGGTGTCACGTGATCTACGGAGGCATTTGGCAAAGCCCCGAATCGGTCGCGATCGCTGTGCGTGACGAGGACGCCGATTGGCTCGGTTTGAGCCTGTTAAACGGCGCGCACATGACGTTGGTGCCGCGCGTGTTGCGGGCTCTCGAGCAGATCACCAACGGACGCACTCGTTGCATGGTGGGCGGAATCATTCCCGCGAGTGACGTCGCCGCTTTGATGGACATGGGAGTCGCGGGCGTATTCGGCCCTGGTACATCGATTGATTCGATCACTCGTTTCTTAAAATCGACTCGAGATTCCGCGGGCGAGAACGTTGCCGCGCTCGTCAATCAAGCGAGAGGTGGAGATATCGGGGCGGTATCGCGGCTGTTGACGTCGATTTCGCGAGGCCGCGTATCACAAAACGACCTTGTTGCGGTGGGCACGTCAAAAAAAACGCGAGCGATCGCGTTGACGGGGAATGCGGGTGTAGGAAAAAGTTCGTTGATCGCCGCAATGTTGACTCAGTTCGGCGGGCAACGACATCGCGTCGCAGTCCTCGCCTGTGATCCGCAGAGCCCGCTCAGCGGCGGTGCGTTGCTGGGGGATCGCGTTCGAATGGCAAGGGACACGTCGGACGATCAGTGTGCGTTCATTCGCAGTCTCGCGGTGCCGAGCGGACGGCAAGGGATCGCACAGCACCTCGACTTGATGATATCGGCGCTCGAGTTGGCCGGGTTCGACCTCGTGTTGGTCGAAAGTGTCGGCGTGGGCCAGGGTGACGTCGCGGTCCGACACTTTGTCGACAAGGTCATCGTCCTGGTGCAACCCGAATCGGGCGACAGCATTCAATGGGAAAAGGCGGGGCTGTTGGAAGTTGCCGACCTGGTTGTCGTTCACAAGTCGGATCTGGATGGCGCCGAACGACTCGATTCTCAACTGCGGCAATGCCTCAATCCCCCCGGCTGCCGCGACGTGCCGATCATCCGCGTCAGCGCGACGGCCGGAACCGGTTTACGCGAATTGTGCGAGTACGTGATGTCATGATTACCGACTATGAAACGACGCATCGGACCTGGAATCCCTGGTCGACAATCCCGGATCGCTACAACCTTGGGATGGACTTGACGTTCGGGCAAATGAAGCATGGACACGCAGACAAGGTTGCGCTGCATTGGGAAAACTCGCTCGGCGCGAAACGTTCGATCACGTACCGTCAACTCGACCAATGGAGTACGCGTTTGGCCTGGTCGCTCGCCGATTTGGGGATCGGTCGTGACGATCGCGTCTTTCTGCGACTGCCGAACATTCCCGAGTTCTATATCGCAGCCCTGGGAATCGCGAAGCTCGGTGCGATCTTCATTCCTTCGAGCACTCAGTTCCGACCCGGTGAGATCGAGTACCGTTTGAATGATTCAGCCAGCGTCGCGGTGATCACCACGGCGGGTCTGCTCGATGCCGTCGAAGAGGTCGCACCGCGGTGCAACGAGTTGAAGCATGTGATCGTCACCGCGTATCCGGAAATGGACGCCGCGATAACCGATGCTATCGATTTTTCATCCTTGATCAGTGATCGGGTCGAGCAGCATTTGCATGGTTGGCAGCCGGCGCCGACGCGCAATGATGACGTCGCCTTCATCGCTTACACATCGGGGACGACCGGCGATCCAAAAGGGGTCGTTCACTTTCATCGTTACCCGTTGGCTTACGAAAGCCTGGTCCGTCACTGGCATGATTACCGTGAACACGACATCGTCGCCTGCCCGGCCGAACTTGGGTGGCTGTTGCCGGTCGCATCGACTTTTCTCTACGCCATGTCGCGCGGCTTGACCATCGTTCTATACGACAACATGGGCCAACGATTTGATCCCGTTACCTGGTTCCGACTGTTTGATACCTACCGAATTTCGAATTTCACCGCGACGCCGACGATCTACCGAATGATGATGGCGGCGGCCGACCGGGCGGTCGACTTTGATCTGCGCAGTTGGCGGCATGCCGTGACCGCGGGCGAACCGCTGCCCGCCGATACTTTCGATGCCATCGAACGGCATTTTTCGGTCATTCCGCTCGATGGCATCGGCATGAGCGAGTGCATGGTCTATTGCGCGAACATGGCGGGGATGGAAATGCGGGCCGGCAGCTGTGGTCGCCCCACGCCCGGCACGGTCATCGAATTGATGGATGATGATTTCAACCCTGTGCCGCCGGGACGCGAAGGTGTTCTTTGCGTTCGCCGTGATTCGCATCCGGGAATGATGAAAGAGTACTGGAACAAGCCAGAGCAGACCGCCGAGATATTCCGCGACGAGTGGTACTATTCGGGCGACGTGCTTGAAAAAGACGAAGACGGATTCTTTTGGTTCAAGGGCCGCGCCGACGACGTGATCAAGGCGAGCGGGTACCGTATTTCACCATTTGAGATCGAGAGCTGCCTGTGCTGCCATCCGGCGGTCCTCGAAGCGGCCGCCGTTGCCGCTCCGGATGAGATGAGGGGAACCGTGGTCAGCGCCTATATCATTCCGCGCGCCGGGTTTCATCCGAGCGATTCATTGGCGCACGAGATCCAACAATTTGTGAAAGATAGGATCGCACCTTACAAATACCCGAGACACGTCCACTTCGTGGAATCACTTCCGAAAACGACATCTGGAAAGACGAAACGGCGCGTGTTACGCGATCAGGAAAACTCCGGGGTTATCACTCCATCGCTTGACCTGTGAATCAAGTCGCGGCCAATGCGTTGCCCTGTCTCCCTTGATTCGGGTCCCCTTGGTTTCGGGTCCCCTGGCTAAAAGTCGCGTTGCCTAGAGAAACTCACCCACCGGAAGTACGAAAATCTTTCCATCCCCGATTCGTCCACTGCGGGCCACCGCAACGATTTTCTCGAGAATCTCTTCGCAACGCGAATCATCGACCCAAAGGGTGATCTCGACTTTGGGCACAAACGCCGCAGAATACTCAGTTTCCTGGTACTCGTCCAAATAGCTTTTCTGGCGTCCGTATCCTTTCGCCTCCGTGACGCTCAATGCCTCAATCGGCGCACGTCTCAGGCTCGTCAAGACCTGCTCGGCCAAGTGGGGGCGCACGACGGTGATGATTTGTTTCATGTCAGCGACATTAAAAAAATTGCCGATTCGTGATCGACCGGCTCAAAATATTGATCGGCTCGAAAAATAGCGCCCTCGATTGTCTTGTTTGTTGCCTGTAGCCACCAGTCCCCATAAAGTTGTGCGGACAAGCGGCCCCTCGTAGGGTTGATTCAAACAGAGGATTTCGCGACATGCCCATTTCACACATCCAAACACTGCTGCGCGCGTTGGCGGCTGTGGCTGCCGTCACTTGCGTCGGCTGTCTTGAACGTTCGACGGTCGTCAAGGTGAAGAAGGACGGTTCCGGGATCGTGCACATACGCCAGTTTGAACAAAAGCCGGTGATCTCGATCGGTGGTTCGAAGGTACGCGACGATGAATCAGGCGAAAGCGTTGTGCCGTCGCAAGATGGATTGGAAAAGTTGGCTGAGACGATGGGGGGTGACGTTGAACTTGTTTCCGCAACCGAATCGATCAATCGAAATGGATGGAAGGGCTATGAATTGGTGTACCGTTTTTCGGACATCAACAAGTTGGTGATCACGGACGAAATGTCGGCCAAGGACTCGAGCCAGGACGACGCGGAAATGTCCGACAGCGAGTTGAGCGAAACGGCATCGAATAAAGACGCAGCGGATAAGCCGAAATCGGGTTTCCGGTTTTCCATGAACAACGAGGAACTGAAAATCCACAGCCTGATTCCCGATGCGCCGGATGACGCACAGGAGGCAGAGCCCGGGATAGGTGCGGTCGATCCATTTGCCGGCGAACCTGCGGGACCCGCGTCGATCGACATCACGGTTTCGGCGATGGACAAGATCATGATGGCCGCGCTCGCGGACATGCGGATCGGGATCTTTGTTCAGGTCGATGGAGAAATCGCGTCGACCAACGCCAGACATCGCACGGACAATCTGATCACGCTCTTGCGCGCAGACGTGGGAAAGATTCTCGAGTCACCCAATGCCAAGCAGCACATGCACGCGTTAAAAGGAGTTGAAGGCGCGTCAGACCGGCGCCAGCGGACCGCGGAAATCGCCGAGCAAATAGACGGACTCGATTTTGACGCCCAGGATCCGATCGTTGTGAGAATGCGCTAGACGCGATGCGAATCGGTCCCGCTTCGCAGTTGGAACAAGGCGTTCCGGCCTACGACTCGCCCATTGTGCTTGTTATCGCGCAACATCAAATAGCGTAATCGAGCCCAGCCTGCGCTGCTTCGGGTACCGGGGCAGAGCTCAAGCGATCTTTTTCCCACCTGGCGCCCGCAGGTCGAATAACCCAAAGATCTCTTCGCGCGACAGCCCGCCGCCTCGAATTGGATCATGCGATTCGGCGAACAAGGCGTCGAACATTTCACGTTTTTGTTCCAGCACGCTCGCGATGCGTTGTTCAATGGTTTCAATTGCCAACATCCGCGTCACGGTCACGGCTCCTTTTACACCGATTCGATGCGCCCGGTTGATCGCCTGGTCTTCGATGGCGGGATTCCACCATCGATCGAACAGGAACACGTATTCGCAAAACTGCAGATTCAAACCAACGCTTCCCGCGCCATAACTCATCAGAATGACGTGGCTGCGGGGATCCTCGCGGAATTGGTCGATGACCTGTTCACGCTTCTTGTGTGGAATTCGCCCGTGGTACTCAAGGGGTCCGAACCGCTCCATTGCCGGCCGAATCTTTTCGATACTGTCGACCCACTGGCTGAACACGATCGCCTTTTTTCCGCTGGAGGCGACTTCTTCGACGTCCGCCACCAACCGTTCAAGCTTGGCGCTACTGCCGGTCACCGGGTCGAAGTTGCAGATCTGCTTGAGTCTCAGCACCAGCTCGAACACATGCTGGATCGTCAAGGACTCGTCAAGTTCGCGCAGGTGGATCACTCCTTCGGACTCGGCCGATTGATAGGTGGCTCGCTGTTCCGGCGTCAAATCGAGTTCGGCGTCGCGGAACAGTTTTGGCGGCATGTCGTCCATCACGACCGCTTTGGTCCGGCGCAGGATGTAATCGCGCGATGACTTGGCCATCTGGTCCAAAGGCATTCCAGTGGTCAAAAAACCGGGTGAAAGGAAATCAAAGATGCCCACCAGGTCATCGGGTGAATTCTCGACCGGCGTTCCGGTCAGCGCCCACGATCGCGTTCGTGGAATTGATCGTACAACTGAACTGGTCGTACTGTTGCGATTCTTGATCCTCTGTGCCTCATCGAGAATCATCAGATCGAAGTGGATTCCCGAATTGAGAATCGTCTCGTGGTCCCGGTTTAGAAGTTCGTAGTTTGCAATTTTTACCGGCGTGCCTGGCAATCTCCATTGGAAATCCCGTTTTGCTGCGTTTCCTTCGATCGCAGCAACCGGAACCTCGGGCGCCCAGAGAGCGAATTCGCGAACCCAGTTGCTGACCAGCGGCTTGGGACAAACGAGCAATGCGTTACGAACTTCGCCGCTGCAAATCAGCAACCGCATTGTGCTGATTGCCTGCATGGTTTTGCCAAGGCCCATTTCGTCGGCGAGGACCGCAGCGTAACGCGGGAACAAAAACGCGACACCATCAAGTTGGTAGGGAAAAGGTTCAAAGGGAAAATTCAGCTGTCCGTTACCGACCAACAAATCGAGTGGCGGTTGCAGGAGATAGAAGAGACGATCGTGCAATTTGACGACGTCATTGGGGGGCTTGATGCGATGCCGATTTTTCGGAGGATCCCTTCTTTGCGACCGCGATCTGGTGGCGCTGCGGACCTCAGCGGCCGCATCGCGTGGACTCGGTTTGTCAGCTGCGGGGAATGTGAACCCCGTAACACTCGGCACCAGATCGGGGACGCGAATCGGCAGAGACCGAGGTTCAATCGGAGCGATCGGCACTTCGTACGTCTGTAGCGCGAAGAGCTCGTCGGCCATCCAACAGCGAGACCCGTTCATTTCGACGTTGAAGCCGGCTGCTCCCTCGCGATGCGCCATCGATGATTCCTTTTCAATTCACAACGGCAACGCAAGTCGTTTATGCGGCGCGCTCGCCCGGGATGTCACCACGTGCGTCACTGGTGCCGAGCGGCTGGTTCGTGCTCGCTCGGGTGATCTGGGACTGAGCTTCTTTGATCGCTTCGCGAATACGTTCGAACGGCTCCACCGCGTCGGGAAATTCATGCAACGTTGCCACGATTGCAGCAGCTCGATCGTAGGCTTCCAAGGGAACTCGGAGCGTGGCACCAGCAAGCGTGACGGCTGCGGATCCGTCCAAGGTGTCTTCTGTGATTGGGCCTTCTTCGAGCTGAGCGGCTTGGTCGACAAGCGCGATGGGACAGTCTGCTGATGATTTCATTCTCAGCGCTTCGGGCTGGTCGCAACACAGCAGCTTGATTGGGTGTCGACATTTCTTCAGTAGTAACGGACCAACAACTTCACCGATCAAATGGTCTCGCAGTGTGGGCCCAAACAAGATTTCGTGGGCGCGCGTTGTTCGTACCGGTAGTGTGCATTGAAACTCGAGTGGCCGACCTACGGCATTGAGCACGAGCAGTCCGCCGGTCCATCCAGTTCGATCGTCTTCAGTGACGGTGTAGTAGGCAATCGTCGCTGGGTCATCCTGAGCCATGCATGTCATTCCGGAAAAGGAAAGAGAGGCGGTGCGGGTCGTGAAGGAATGCGAGTTTCACATCATCTTCCGCAGGTGACCGCGCCACTGGGCGGCGCGTGCCGTGAAACCCGGTGCGCGATCGTGGTGCACGATTTTGGTGCACCCATTACGAGCGCACCGCACAACATTGTTTCGGCGTGCAGGTTATCCCGACTTTAGCGGTTGAGCGGCGATTAGGCCGCGCAAGGAAAGCAAGTCAAAATTTGGGGATAATCCGGAACTTTCCTGTACTTTGGAATAAAAACGGTTGTCCCAACTCGAATGGTCGACAACGCAAAATCTCGTTGGTTATACTCAGCTTACTAATCAACGAGCTGGTACCAGACGCAGGAAGTTTTAGCCATGTCATACGACCACGAACCCATTTCGCCGATGTTCCGAATCGACGTCTCGGCGGAATCTGATTCGAACCAGCCTGCCTCTGGCGAGCGGATGGCAATCGAGCTTCTGCGGCAATTGGTTGCGGGCCAGCAACAACAGAATCGATTGCTCGAAGAATTGGCCCAGCAACAGGTTGCAGTCAATAAGCAACGTGCCAACGAACTACAGCAATGGAAGAACGCCAACCCCGAGCTCGCCCGATCATGTCGCCAGGCGGCGGAAACTCTCTCACGCGTGCAAACCCAGTTCCTCGATTCCCTGACCGAAGAGATCGAAGATAGCGAAGAGCATTTGCTCGAGGGTGAGTACATGTTGAACGAATTCGTGGATCGGTTCGGTCCCCGTTTGGCTCATCTCAACGGCGTGCTGCAGGTCCTCGCCCAGCTGGGCAGCAGCGAGCCGAATTCGCAACAAACCTGATCCCGATCCGCGACAGTCGCAGAACACTTGCTGCGAATAACGCGAGTCGACATCGGTGAACCTTCGCGCGGGCGCCTCTGTCAGTGCTTTGAAGTTCGAGATCGTTTGGCCAGCGGCTCCGTATCCAGTCCTTGGTGGCTTTGGATGCGGTGTTCCGGACATGGGTTCTGACGTGGGCGATTTCGAAACGGTTAGCTCAGTAGGAAGAGCACCAGATTTTGGGATCTGGCTGTCACGGGTTCGAGTCCCGTACCGCAACGTCGGAAAAAACCGACGCGAGCGGCGTCGAAAGACGCGGCACGACGAAAGCCTGAGGGAGACGAACGTATTGTGGATCCGCCGATTGTGAATTCGGTCCTGGGCACTGCCGTAGGATCGTGATGATCGAGCGGCATCAGAAACGGTCACCATGCAGTGCGCGGATACCGCCTTTGCACGTTGCCACCAAGTACCTTGCCACCATGCGTCCGGATCGTCTGCGGGATTCTTCCGCGGCGAGAAGGTCGCTGGCGGCACTCGGAACGTGGCACACGCGCGACCGCTCAAGCAGCACTCCGTGATTCTTTCTGTGATTCGCGAACGTTTCGTCTCTCGACGGCCTCTCTTGAGTGCAACAGAAGTTGCCAAGGTCCTCAGATTGCACCGAAAGGGGGTGCGTCATGTTGTTTCTCAAGCGTATCAAGATCCGCAGCTACGAAGTTGGCTTGCATTTTCGCGAGGGCGAATTCGCTGGCGTCCTGCAAGCCGGCACACACTGGATGTTCGATCCACTGTTGAAGAATCGCGTCGAAGTGGTCTCCAAGCGCAAGCCGTGGCTGGTCCATGAACAGCTGGACATGATCGTCAAGTCGGGATTGCTCGACCCGGTGACCACGGTGGTTGACTTGAAGGACGATCAGCGCGCTTTGGTTTGGATCGACGGCCGATTCAGTCACGTGCTGGACCGAGGTCTCTACGTCTACTTTTCGGACCCGCGCGACGTTCGCGTGGAATTGATCGACGCGAATGCCGTTCGGTTTGAGCACCCCGACTTGAAAACCATTGTCCGATCGACGATGGCCGAGTCGATGATGGACATTTGCAAGGTCCAGCGAGATCACGTCGGTGTGTTGTTCGTGGACGGTCGGTACTCCGATACGCTGGCGCCCGGTTTGTACGCGTTCTGGAAGCGGACGGCCGACGCTCGGATCGTGGAAGTCGACACGCGTGACGAGACCATCGACGTCAGCGGCCAGGAGATCATGACCGCGGACAAAGTATCCTTGCGGATGAACGCGTTGGCAGTCTACCGCGTTGTCGATGCTCGCAAGTCGGTCAGTGCAAGCGTGGACGTGCGTCAATCACTGTACCGCGAAACGCAACTGGCGCTGCGCGCCGGCGTCAGCAGTCGTGACCTCGACACGTTCTTGACGGACAAGGATACGTTGATTCAAGAGATCCACACGACAGTTGCTAACCACGCGGGTGCCCTGGGCCTCGAACTCGTGTCCGTTGGAATCCGCGACATCATCCTGCCGGGTGACATGAAGGATCTGATGAACAAGGTGACCGAAGCCCGCAAGGCAGCGGAGGCAAACCTGATTTCACGTCGTGAGGAAACCGCGGCGATGCGAAGTCAGGCGAATACGGCCAAGTTGCTGTCGGATAATCCGACGTTGATGCGATTGCGGGAATTGGAAGTGCTCGAAGCGATCGCTTCGTCCAGCAATCTGAGCGTCGTATTGGGTGAAAAGGGATTGACCGAACGCGTAGTGAACGTGCTTTAACTGGAAACCTCCGGCTCGGTAAAGCGAGCTGGAGGTTTGTTTTTAAGTCGTTGGTCACGGATCCTCGCAACCCTCGCGTGGATTTTTTCCGTGATCAAATTCTTCGTCAAAATCAAAAACGTCCGCGTAGTCGTCGGCGGATTCGGATTCATCAGATTTTTGAACCAGCCCGCTGCGAATCAGCTCGAATTCGATGTCGCCGAAGTCTCGAGTGCGTCGAATGCCCCACTGGGCCAACTGCTCGCGTGCACTTTCGCCGTACAAATGCAATGCGTAGTCGTGCAAGCACCAGCAGAGATCGACCGCATCAAAATGTCCCTCGCCATAAGGCGGTTTCTGGGGATGTTGCACATGGGTCCGGGCAAATTCAAACCCTTGAAGAGTGAATAGATACGCTTCGACGGGAAATCGCGTTCCCTCGGCCGTCCTTGCGATAATCTGGGAAAGCGAATCCTCATCCACCGCGTCACACGGCGGCGGTGGATCATAAGGATTCACGTCATGATTCGCGTTGGTCATCGAGCGGTCCTCCGCGCGCCGGCAAGCTAACGTAACTCTTCGAGGAACTCTGCTGAGGATAACAGATCATCGACCGCGGCTGCCTGTTGTTGGGGCGTTTCATCGGTCTCTTGCGAGGTCACCGATAGGAAAAAGCTCTCGGAGCGAGCGGCTGCGATTATGTCGATGCCACTGGAGGAACTGGCTCGGTTCGTGCCAGGCATCTCAACTTGATCCGTCTGATACGTGGGCGTCGTGGCGACCGCCTTCATCTGGTTTCCGGGTCGTCGGACGACTGCCTCGCCTGCGCCCGACGGTGCGGTGGCGATGCGAGCAAGTTGGTTGATAACGCGCAGCGCATCGAGTGCCGTGGCGAAACCGTCGCCACTTTGATCGTAATAGTTACCGGGCCAGGGCGACACATCGCTCGGATCCTTCAACAGCCCGGTTGTCGGATCGGAAAAAGTCCGGCGAGCCAATTCGTTAATGATCCGCAGCGCGTCGTTGGCCGTGACTCCGCCGTCGTTATTGATGTCGCTGGCTTGTGCAAGATTTTGCCAGGGGCTGACGAAATCGGCTTGCACGAATGTGTCGCTTAATGAAACCACGCTGAAAGATTCGCCTGCAACGTCGATCGGCTCGGACATTCGCCACAGATTGCCGTCGGCAATCTCGATCGAATCGTTAACGCTTCCAACGACAACGACACCGCCGCCGCGAGGATCCATGGCACGTACCGCGCGTGAATCGAACCTCAGGACCGTCGCCGTACCGTCTGCTAGATTGATGGCCGCGATATTGCGCAGCTCAATGATTCCGCTTCGGCTAAGATCGAACGTGTCGTGCGAACCGACCAATCGGATCGTGTTGATGCGGTCGACGCCATCGTAAAAGATTCCATTTGCTGGAACAGCGATGCCTTGGGTGTTGTCAATGGTCAACACTTTGCTGAATTCATCACCAACGATTTCAAATCGTTCGACGGTTGACGCGGGTGCGCGGAACAAGGTGTCGGCACTGCGCTGGATGACCAGATTGCCCATATCGTTGGACAGAGTAACGTTGCCACGCGGCAACATGACGTCGACAACTTGTGGGCCGTTGAGAATCGTGACCGCGTAGTCTTCGACTTCGCCGTCACTTGCCGCGCCGCCGGGCAGCAAGCCACCACCGCTGCTGAGCCGGAACCTTGCGAAGGTTGCTCCCGCGGTGGCCCCGGCCGGAATCGTAAACGAAACGACATTGTCTCCGGAAAACAGGTCGATGCTGGTCCCGACGCCTAGGTGTTCGGTCAACGGATCGAAGATCCCGTTGGCGTTGAAGTCGATCCACGCATCCAGCTTCGCGCGTGCGGAAGTATTCACCAGGATCGATGCGGTCGTGTTATCAAGGTCCGTCGTTACGAGATCGGTCAAGAAGGTAATCCCGTCATCATCCGCACCGTCACCACGGGCATCGCTACTTGGTTGTCCGTCGACTTCCGCGTCCACGAGAGTTCCAAGTTTCAAGGCGCCTACGATGTGGCGCGGACCGTCACTCGATCTCAGCGTCGCGTAGGAATCGGGTGCATCTCCGAGATCTGAACGGGAGACGACATCGATCGTAGTGACGGCGGACGTCGATGCGTAGTGGATTGTGTCATCCGGCGTGAAGTCCACCGACAGGGGTTGGTCGTTGCCGAGGCCGAGTATCGTTCCGGCGGTCGGGGTGTACACGAACGACCCGGGCGTATTTGTCGTTGCGTTCAGCTGAACATTGGTCAATGGTGTGCCGACGAAGATATTCGCGGGTTCGGGCCAGGACAGAACCGGTTCTCGTGGTGGCTGGACCTCGAAGGCCCCCATGTCAACCGCGTTGAAAAATCGAAGGAAGGGCGCGCCCCGTTGGTCACTCACCAGCGGCATGTTCGCCGCGTCGACCGCCAGTGCATCGTTGCCTGCATCCAAAGCTGGGCTTCCACCGAGCGGCTTCTGTGTTTTTGTCGTTCCACCGTTGATCGCCAACGGCGATAGCATCGGATCGATAATCCCAGATCCTGCGCTGGATCCGACCAGGTTGCCCATCGCGTCGGATGTTTGTGCTTCGGAGAACAACGTACCAGCATTGTCGCCGAGCAATGACGAACTCAGCGTCGCGCTCGCAGTCCCCTGTAGCAGGTCTGGTGCATTGGCCGTACCGATGTTCCCGGCCAGGATCGAGTTGTGAATCGTTAAAATGTTTCCCGATGCTCCCAGCACTGCGATTCCGCCGCCGGATTGTCCGACGGAGTTGCCTGTCAAAGTTGAATTGACAATTCGCAGATCAGCGTTCGGGCCGGCCGCGATGCCGCCGCCGAAGGAATCTGTACCGAGTGCTGTATTCGTAGCGACCGTAGTGTTGACGATCCGGGCGTTCACTTCCGAGACGTGCATGCCGGCACCATGCGAGTCGTTTCCTTCGAGTTGGTTTTCGGTCACGGAGGAATTGATCAGTTCAAGCACGGAATCAGACACGAGCAATCCGCCGCCGATGGATGCGTCACCCGACGATCGATTCGATTCGATGCGAGAGTTCGAAATTGAAATCGATCCTTCGCTGAAAAAGATGCCAATTCCTTGTGACATCGATCCGGAACTGACGTTATCGCGAATCAGAGTGTCGTCGATCGAGAGTGTCCCACCGGTCATCACGATACCGCCGCCGAGCGATGCATTGCTCGATACCTCGTTGTTGGCAATCGTGGATCGCGAAATGGTAACTTCCACCGCACCGAGTTGGCTCGAAACCGCCGCGATGCCGCCGCCGCTCGCACTACCGTCGGTGCGATTCGCTGAGATCGTCGAATCCGAGATTTGCAGCGTACCGCCGCGAACACCGATCGCCCCGCCGTCGGCCGCAAATCCTTCGGTGAAGTTGTCGGTAATGACGCTGTTTTCAATCGATAAAGTGGCATCAGCGGCGAAGATGGCTCCTCCTCCGGCCCGCAGCCCGCTCGTTCGGCTGTTTTGAATCTTGATATCGCGGAGTGTCACGTTCGTTCCCGCTTCGATCCGGATCGAGCCTCCGTTGTGTGTAAGTTCTGAGACGGCATTGTCGCCATCGGTGCGTCCGCCATCGAGTGTCATTCCTTCGATCACCACGCTTGAGAGAGCAGACGAAATCTCGAAGATGCGTGAGTTGCCGCCCGCATTGAGAGTGAGGTTTCCCATCCCGGGGCCGACAATCGCAACCGAATCAAGTATCGAGAGTGGACCCAGCCTCAAGTCGGTCGTGGTCGTTGGCGTAAACACTGCCGAATCAAACCGGATCGTTTCGATGCCCTGGCTTCCGGAAGACAGCTGAAGTGCTTCGCGCAAACTCATTTGAGCGTTGCTGAAATCGAGCTCGTCGATTTCGGTAGTCACCAAAAGCACGTCGTCAATCGATTGAACCTCATACGATCCGATGTCGGGACGGCCACCGGCAACGCGTTGGAATGGTTCACCACGCTGGTCCGTCGAGAGTTGTCCGAGTAGCAGCGGATCACCCGCATCAATCGCGGCGCTGGAAGGGGACAATGCATGCGTTTCCGTGAATCCGCCTCGGGGAGCGAGGATTTCGATCATCGGATCGATCAAGCCACCGCCCGGGCTGGGCGCTCCGACGAGGTTGCCAAAAGCGTCGGCGCTCTGCGCCTCCGGCAACGGCGTTCCCGTGTTGTCACCGAACAAGCTCGACTCGGCGAACACGGACGAAGCATCCACGTCGGGTGCTGAGCCGTCATCAAGGTTGGACGCCACGACGGAGTTGTGAATCGTCAACGACCCCGAGGTTGCGGCAACGGCACTGATCCCGCCACCTTTTCCGTCGGCCGTGTTCAATGCGATTGTGCTGGAAACGATTCGATGGTTCGCCGTGGCGTCGGCGACCAACACTCCGCCGCCGTTGCCGCTGGCGGAGTTACCCGAGACCGTACTGTTGACCAAACTGGCTGCGCCAGCGCCGGTCGCGATGCCGCCACCACCGGAGTCGACACCCGATGCCATGTTACCGGAAACGGTTGTCCGCGTGAGTGCAACCGCATTTCGACCGGTGAGATTCGAAAAGACACCGCCACCTGGAGCGAGGTCGCCGGCGGTTGAATTCCCCTTGATCGTCGTATCGGTTGCAATCAGACCAGCACCTGCAAAGATCGCACCGCCGCTCGCCAAGTCACCACTGGTTGAATTGCCGGAGATCACGCTCCGCTCGACCTCCACTCCTCCCACTCGCGAATAGATCGCACCTCCGTTTGAGTTGTCACCTAGCGTGTGATTGGAGGTAAGGAACATGTCTTGCAGCGTCAGGATTCCATCGGAAAGAAACTCGATTGCTGCGCCCCCTTCGTCAGCCGCCATCGTCATTCCGCCACGAATTGTCGCCCGGGTGATCGTGACGTCGGTATCGCTTCCGCGCACTGAAAAGACACGCGAGTTGCCACCCGCGTCGATCGCCAGCGCGTGCGGTCCCGGCCCTTGGATCGAAACCGTTTCGGTGATCACCAATTCGCCCAGCTGCAATTCAATGGAGCTCGCATTGGTAAACAATCCTGGTGCGAAAGTGATTGTTTCGGGACCGGGATTGCCGTTGGCAACAACCAAAGCCTCGCGCAGAGAGACATCCGCATCGGAAAAATCGACGTCGTCGGTCAATATTGTGACAATGAACGAGTTTGCCGTGACAGGTTGCAATTCATAGGCGCCGATGTCGACCGACGCGCCGCTGATGCGTTGGAAGGGAGCGCCGCGTTGGTCGTTGGCGATTGAACCGACGAAGGAGTTATCGCCGCTGTTCACGGCAAGGCTTGATGGTGTGAGCGGATGAACGCGCGTGGCACCTGCTAACATCAGAGGCCCAAGGAGAGGATCGATAATGCCCAAGCCAGTGGGATCGCCAACGATATTCCCGTCCTGGTCGGGAGTCTGAGCTTCGTCGAGTGTGGTTCCCGTATTGTTGCCGATCAGACTCGATTCAACTGCCAATGACGTCGGGCTGAGAGGTGCCGTAAAATCGGGGCCGGCGCCGGTGTCGGCATTTTCGGCGATGATCGAATTGCGGATCTCCAGCGTGTCACCCTGGCTCTCCGCGAATGCGATACCCCCGCCACTGCCTCCCGAAGCATTCCCGGTGACGGTGGAAGCGACGATCTCGAGCGAACTGAAGAACGCGCTGATGCCGCCGCCGTGCGAAGCGGCTCCGCCCGCGTTGTTATCTGAAATGGTGCTTTGCGTGATCGTGATATCGCTCCGCACCGAAAACAGTCCGGCTCCGTAGCTTCGCTGCGCCGTGGTTTGATTCCCCGCAATTGAACTGTTCAGCACCGTTACGATGCCTGTGTCAAATGCCACCGCTCCGCCGCTGGAATCGGGTCCCTCGGAACGATTCCCGAATACATCACTGTTGGAAACGTCGAGAGTGCCGCTTGCGAAAACCGCTCCACCGTCGGAATCGCTGCCCGCGGTCATGTTTGCGATCACCCGGCTCGCATCGATCGTCAATCCGGAAGTTGCAAACACGGCTCCACCATCGGCCGAATCTCCCGATGTCTGATTGTTCGAAATCGTACTCTGGATTAACGCCACAGCGCCGCCCGCTGCATGGATGCCGCCACCCATCGCGTTGTTGTTTGTGGTCGTGTTGCCCGACAATATGCTGTTGAGCAACGAGACAGTGCCCGAGCCTGCATAGATTCCACCTCCGCTGCTGCCGATTCCGGAAGTTTGATTCGATGAAATGACGCTGTCGGTTAGCACGATGTTGCCGGCGTCGGCGAAAATCGCACCGCCGCGAGCACCGTTCCCAAGCGTGCGGTTGTTCGTGACCGCGACGTTGTCGAGCGTTAAGGTCCCAGACGAGGCAAATCGGATCGCCCCGCCGCTGGAAAGCGATCCGATGTCGCCCTCTGTGGTACGGCCGCCGGTCAACGTCAGACCGGAGAGCGAGAGGTTTCCCGATGCAGCGTTAAAGTTGATCAAGCGAGAAAGGTTTTGCGCGTCAATCTTCAACAGGTGCTGGCCGGGCCCGGCGATACTCACGCTATCGGTGATCTCCAGCTGTCCCAGTTGCAATTCAATTCTCGACGACGAATCCAGCGCAGTCGCGTCAAACGAGATGGTGTCGGAACCGGCAAATTGGTTCGCGCTGGTGACCGCTTCGCGCAAACTCGTTACCGAATCGTTCGCGTCAACAACATCATTCGAGGTGGTCACGAGGAACGACGCCAGAACGCGCCTCGACTCGAGGGCTTCCAGTCGCAGGGGACGCCGATGAAGCCGGGAAGTTCGTGCTGGACAGCGGCGTCGTGTCATCGTTTGGATACGCGGTTATTAATCGACGCGTGGCGGGGAGTTGTCGGTGGGGCCTCGGCAAAGGGTGCCGGTTTGAGTGAGACGCGGCCAAACCGATTTCGGTCCACGGAAATTGGCAAAAAACGCCAATCATCCTGCCGGAGTACTCGATTCGCATTCCTTGCGGGGCATGTCCGATCATCCGACGCGGGCAAGTCATCCATCTCAGGATAAATGCAGCGACCCCCCAATCGCACTGAAAAGCGCGATTTTCGCAAGGCAAAGTACGAGGGTTCTCGCGGACGAGACCCTCGTGGGTCGTCACCCGGGTCGAGCTACGGAAGCTCGATCGTTCGCAGCGAGAGAGGTGAATCCTCGGTTTGGATCGCGACCAGCGCGTGCTTGTCATCGAGCTTGTCGAGTTGGACTACCCCTTGGAGCGATTCGATTGTCTCGTACGTCTGACCGGCCACGCCGCCACCTTCAACACGCTCGGACAATCCTGTGTTGGCCGCAAGATTCTCGGTGCTGATCTTCATCACTCCGCGGGAGCTGTTGGCCATCAACACGTAATCCTTGTCATGTTGTCGATAAACGATCATGTCGAGCGGACGATTTCGATTGCCGAGTTCGGCGACCGTCGTGCCGCGAATCTTACTTTCGCTGCTGATTTTCGAGATCGGAATCTTCACCAAAGGTGTGCAGACGTATCCGGCCAACAGACTTGGTTCGCCATCGATATTGAATGGAACGAAGGTCTGGATCGGTGCATAGTCTTCGGACCTGCCGTGAGCCGCGTGAAAGATCTCGACGCGCGAGCCGGTTGTCTTCTGTGTGAATGGGAAATCGAACTCGCGGACCGCACTTGGCGAATCGCCCGCAGCAAGACCTGCGACCAACACGCGGCCGGCGGTGTAGGTCAGGTCGGTAATAGAATTCATCCGCGGATTGCTGCTGCGGCCGCGCCGCTGGATCGTTTCGTCCGCTGGCGGATTGGGCAGTTCAGCAACCGAGTTGGCGATCTTTTCGAGATTCAATGCCGTGACCGTGCCATCAGCGGTAACACGTACGAGAGCCGGTTTCCCACCCGCGGTCAGCGAGAGAAACGCATTGCCGGTTTCCGGGTTCACCGCCAAATCGACGACGTCAATCTCCCCGCCTCCCAGCGCTTCGGACACTTTCGAAGTGAGGTCATCAATTTCGTAGGCCAGCGAGGAGGACTGTTTCTCGTCCTCCGTATTGATCGCGTAGACCTTTGCAGCCATCGGGTCGCCCACGAATATCACGCCCGAGGGTCCGAACGAAAGTGGCCCGGCTGATTTCAACTCAACGGTACCGGGAGTCAGACCAAACAATTCCGCGGCCTGTGCAGACTGAGGTTGAGCCAGTGAGGACAACAACGCGAGCAAGCCTGCGACGGTAGCAAGTAACATTAGACGACGCATCTGAGGAATCCTTGTTCCAAGGGACATACGACACAGTGGCGCTCGTGGTCGCGATTGTCAGCAGCGACCCCACAACCCCGCCAGTGTACGCGTTTTCGCCAGCGCCGCAATTTGCCAGAGCCGTAATTCGTCGATCTCGCCCAGAGTTCGGCTTACATCGGTCTTTGGCTTACATCGGTGCGATACGACGCGAACCCATATCGGTCGTCAGCACGACATGGGCATCGAATGCCTCACGAATCAGCCGGTGCTTGATCTCCTGGGCCGACGGATCATCCCACAGATCCACGAACTCCCAGGGGTCGTTTTCCAGGTCATACAACTCACCCAGTTGCTTGTCGTGGTACATGCAAAGCTTGTGCGTCGGCGTTCGGAACATCGTTCCAAAGGTGCCCGTCCCCCCGGTGAACTCCGGATCGAGTGCATCGAAGTATTCACTTCGCACGAAAGGTCGCCACTTCGACGGGTCGGCTTGCCCGCGAAGAATCGGCAGCAGACTTTTTCCCTGGACGTAATCCCGCTGGCCAACCCCGGACAATTCCAACAGCGTTGACGAAAGGTCCAACAGCTCGACCAGGGCGTCGCTCGTGATGCCTTTTGGGAATTCGCCTGGCCAGGAAAAGATCAACGGGACTCGGACCAATCCTTCGTAGAAACGGCACCCCTTGAACATCAGCCCATGATCACCGAGGGCTTCGCCGTGGTCGCTCGTGAAAACGATTACGGTGTTTTCGCGCTGGTTCGTCTGATCGAGTGCCTCGACAATTCGTGCCAATTGATCATCGATTTGCGAGATCATGGCATAGTACAACGCTTGAACTCGTTGTGCGTCGTGCTGCTGAGGTGTGCGTACCTCGTCCTGGAAGTCGAGCGACGAAAGTTTTTTCTGTTGATCCAGGTCGGAGTCGCGAAAATGAGGACCCGGCATCGCTTCGGGATCAAACCGATCGGCGTACGCTTTGGGCGGGATGAAGGGTGGATGCGGGTCGTAAATGTTGACGTTCAATAACCATGGTTGATCCGACGCGGAGTGCCGTTGGATGAATTCGATCGCGCAGTCGCTGGCCCACGTCGTCTGGTGCATGGCGGGGTCGACCCGGCGGACGCTGTTGCGCATGGCGTCGAGGTCACCACCTTTTTCGCGTACCCAGTTGGCGTAATCGTGACCTTCGGGCCAATCGTCCCGCGGCGCGTGGCTGAACCTCCAGAAGCTGAAGCCGTCGTCGATTCGTGGTTCCGTCCGATGACCCGCGCTTTGCAGATGAAACTTGCCAATCAATCCGCATTGGTATCCCGACTCGGCGATCATCTTTGTGATCACCGGCGGGTACGTCGGAAAGGACTCATTGCCATTCCGGGTGTTGTGCAAACGAGACGGGTACATTCCCGTCATGAAGCTCGATCGGCTCGGCGTACAGATCGGGCTTTGACAGTAGGCGTGGGTGAACGCGGTGCCGCCATGCACCAGTGCATCGATGGTGGGTGTATGGACATACCGGTTGCCGAGCGCACCAATCGTGTCGAATCGTTGCTGGTCGGTGCAGTACCAGAGAATATTGGGGCGATTCATTTGAACTGGCTATCGCCGTGAAGACGTGAACAGGTGAACCGGCGCGAGTGGCGAGGGGGGGGAGGTCAATAATCAATCGCGGTTTCGTTGGCCGCTCGATTGTGTTGCTCGCGCAGCTGGTTCATCGTTTCGATGATGGCCTCGGATTGAAAACGAATCGCCTGTTTCGGGTCGCTCTTCTGAAGTGTCGCCTCACCCTTGGATTGCAAATCGTCGACTTTCTTCCAGTCCATCATCCAGTTGTTTTCACTGGCGGCATCCCGCAACGCCTGGACCGTTCCGCCGAGACGGTCGTACAGACTTCGTGTCGCCCTCGCGTCGTAGCGCCGGTACGGTCCCTCGCCACCGGCTGAAACAGGTTTGCCGGCGATGCGCTTGCGATCCTGGATCAGCTGCACAGTCGCGAAGACGCCGGCGATCACGCCGAGAATGATCGCGACAATCATCGGACCCCATTGATTCAATACGGCCAGTACAGCGGCGCCGAGAAAACAGATCAGCGTGGTCGCAAACAAAGCCGGAGAGATGGCGTTTTCCATTCGCGCGCGTTTCGCTTTGGGGACAGTCCCGTCGCTCCCCAATTCCTTTTCGATTCGAACGATGATGATCGTTGTATTGTCCGGGCCGCCGCGCAGATTCGTCAGATCAACCAGCACCCGCGCGGCCAGATCCTCAGGAAGGCAATCCATCAGTGCGCCGATCTCTGCATCCTCGACCAGACCCGTCAGCCCGTCGCTGCAAATCAGAAACGCATCCCCCGGTTCGACGGGGAAAGGTCCCTCGACATCGACCTTCACCACGGCGTTAGGACCCAGCGAACGTGTGATCACATTCTTGGGAATGTTCTGCCCCCACGCTCCACCGTCGGTGTGGCCGCTCGCTTCCATTTCCCAAACGAGGGAATGATCGAACGTGAGTTGTTCGAGAATCCCGCGCCGCAAACGATACACGCGCGAATCGCCCACATGTGCGACCACCGCGCCTTGCGGCACTACCACCAGCGAACTGGCGGTCGTGCCCATGTTGTGGAACTCGGGGTTATTCTGGCCACGCTGGTGGATCTCTGAATTGGCCTCCAGCACCGCGTCACGTAGTGCTTCAACCGGCCCGGAATCGGAAGAGCGAAAATAGTGCATCGCGATCTTCTCGGTCGCCATCCGGCTCGCCAATTCACCAGCGGCGTGGGCTCCCATTCCGTCTGCGACCACAAAGAGATGCCCGCGGCTGCCAAACCGTTCCTCACTCTTGGCGGGCAAACAGGCAGACGAATCCTGGTTGTTCGCCCGGCGCATACCGACGTCACTCAATTCGGCAAATGATATTCCAGGGTTCCAACCGTCCGACACCGACGAAAGATCCAATGGTTTAGGGGGAAACGGAAATGCGGGCAGAACAGGTGATTGCGAAAAAGCGGACAATCATGCGTTCAATGGCTCCGTAGCCTAGCAGACCGACACACAGTTGCGGCATGGACACGTGGATCTTTGAACCGCCACGGCGACATAATCCCGCAGCGCGATGATGGCGAGAGACACTTCGATCGGTACGATTTGAATGACGTTCAATGGATTGACATCAGTATACATGGAGGCTTTGCGTGGATTTCGCGGCAGCGAACCGACCCGTTCGCATCGCCCGAGACAACGGATCTCTCAACTGACAAACTCGGCCTGATTTCCCCATTTTTCGCTGAAAACTTGCTCGCTCAGTTTCTTTCGCTGCCGCGGTCCCGACTCTCGCTCGTCCAACTTTTCAGCCAGTTCGCCGTCCGGCTTGCTCGAGTCCCGGTAGCCGACGGCGATGGCGGTTTGCGGTTCAATGTCGTCCGGAATCCCGTATTCCTGGCGGACCTGACTGAGATTGACCCCGGCCATCTGATGGACCTGTAATCCGAGCTGCGTCGCCTGGAGTGCGAAATGCGCCGCGGCCTGCCCCAGGTCGTGCAGAGCGACGCGATTCGGCTTGTTGTTCCTGGAAAATGTCGGTCGCATCGCCGTCAGAATCAAGGCACCGGCATTGCGTGCCCATCCTTGATTGGCCTCCATCAAACAGCCAACCATCTTCTCGAATTTTTCGCTGTCCTGGCGGCGCGCTACGATCCAAAACCACGGTTGCTCATTGAAACTGCTGGCGGCCCAGCGAGCCGCCTCGAAACATTGGACCAACTTCTCCTCTTCAACCTCCTTGGGCACGAACCGGTAAGGGCTCCAGCGCTGGCTGATCACCTCCAATACCGGATGATCTGTCGGGTTGGTCGGCATGCATGGGGCTCCAATACTGGCGGCGCATTTCAATCGATGGCACAGTATAGCGACTTCGTGAACCCTGTCTCGCCGTCGCAGGACACGGTTCTCCCTGTCGTTCCCTCTTCGATCCCGGGTCAAACACAATGATCGCATCCGAAAAAGAATCGCTGCGTGTGATCGTCGTCGGCGCCGGTCTGGCCGGGTTGTCGTCCGCGTGCGTGTTGGCGGCGCGCGGCCATCGCGTGACGCTGGTGGAGAAGAATGACTGGGCCGGCGGCAAGGCGGCCGTCATCCATGCCGATGGGTTCCGCTTCGACATGGGGCCGACGATCCTGACCCTGCCGAGTGTGTTGCGACGGGTCTTTGCCGAGGCGGACAGGTCGCTCGAGGACTATCTCGAACTGGTTTCCCTCGACCCGCAATGGCGATGTTTCTTCGAAGGCGGCCAACACAGCAAAGCTGAAAACACAGTTCTCGACCTCGTGTCGCGCGTCGACGCGATGCAAACAAATCTTGACGAATTCACGGGGTCGCCTGAGAGCGGCGAGGGTTATCGTCGATTCCTGAAACTGAGCGAACGGATGCACGAGGTTTCTGACCGCTTCTTCTTCTGGCGTTCAGTAGGCGGATTGTCGGACACGATGGAGGTCGGCGGCGCTTTTTCAGCCGCTGTACTGAAAGACGTGTTGTCGTTGAAAATGGGTCGCAGCGTCGCCTCGATTGTACGTTCGCACGTGCCCGATGCTCGGGTCGCACAGATGATGGACCATTTCACCCAGTACGTCGGATCCTCTCCCTATGCTTCTCCGGCGGTGCTGTGCGGAATAGCCCACATGCAAACCGACGAGGGGATCTGGTACCCGATGGGCGGAACGAGAGCCGTGCCCGAAGCACTGGTGCGATTAGCAGACGAATTGGGCGTCGAAATCCGCCTCGGCACCGACGTGATGCGCATCGAAACCGAAGGGGGTGCGGTGACCGGTGTGACAACCGCCGGCGGCGAACGAATCGAATGTGACGCGGTCATCAGCAATTGTGATTCGGTGCGCACCTATCGCGAATTGCTCGGGGGCACGCCCCAATCAATCAAGTTCGGCAAACGAAACGATCATGAACCTGCGTGCAGCGGTGTCGTGCTGTATCTCGGGCTGAATCGTCGCTACGATCAACTGCTGCACCACAACTTTGTCTTTTCGCGTGATCCCGAGGAAGAGTTTGATTGGATCTACCATCGCGGAGAGCCTGCGCCTGATCCGAGCGCGTACGTATGCGCGCCGGCGATCACCGAACCGTCGGTTGCTCCCGAGGGTGGCGAGGCTCTTTATGTCTTGGTCCACACGCCGTATCTGCGGCCGCGGCACGATTGGAAAGCGATGCTTCCGCCCTACCGCGACGTGATTCTTGACAAGCTCGAGCAGACAGCGGGGATGGCCGGGATTCGCGACGCAATCGTACACGAATCGTTCCTGACGCCCGAGGAGATCCACCACCGATATCGCGTTCTCAACGGCGCGATCTACGGACTTGCCAGCCACGGCAAGTTTCTCGGCGCCTTTAAACCGGCGAATCGACGAAATGATTTGCGGGGACTTTATTTGGCGGGCGGTGCGGCCCATCCCGGGCCCGGCATGCCGATGGTATTGATGAGCGGTTGGATAGCCGCCGATTCACTCGATACCGACCGGCGCGATGGGAAGCTGAGTCCGCGGTGAACCGAACGCTATTCTTCGTCGTCATCCCAGTCGAAGTTGCTGAAGAACTCGTCAGCCGCGGAGGCAGCGGGACTCGTCGGCGGGCGGAACATCAACTGATCGATTTGCAGGGATGCCGAACTGCGATCGTTGGAGTTGTCAGTATCAATCACGCGGACGGTCACGTTGCTCGTTCCTTGTGGCAGCGTCACCGCGACGGTCTGAACTCCGGTCGTCGACTGCGTCAAGGTCAGCAGGTTGATCCAGCTTGCACCGCCGTCAAGCGTGTATTGGAATTGGAAGTTGTCCGGGTCGCTCGGCGAAAGGTGCATTGCGTCGAGAACGAATTCGAGATCGGTTTGTCCGCTGAGGTCAAAGTGCCAATGGTGCTCTAATCGGCTTTTCTTGTTGCCGCCGGTGTACCTTTCTTCGGTCAACGTTTGATACACGCCGTCGTTAAAGTGTGTGGCCGTGTACGCACCGTTTTGCGTGCCGAATACGCTCGTCTCCGAATTGGCAAGAAGCTCCTCAGACGTCTCGTTGTCCGCGATCGTGACCGTCGCGCTGTTGGCTGGCGTCATCGCGTAGGCAGCGTCGGAGGCCAGCGTCAAGATCACATCTTCAGACGGTTCCGGTAAGGCGTCATCGACCGGTGTGATGTCGATCGTCGCATTCAGCTGACCCGCCGGAATCGTAACGCTGCCGCTGAGCGTTTCGGTGTAGTCATCTATATCGGCCGAGCCGTCGATGGTGTAGAAGACGGTCAGATCGGCGGCCTGTGGGATGCCGTCATGCAAGGCAACGGTGAATTGGCCGGCATCCGGACCTTCTTCCGACGCCACCGCATCCGTCGCGGCGATGGAGACGCGCGGGGGCAACGTGGTTGATCGCTCCGACATGAAATACATTTCGTCGATGTTCACCGTGTCGGCCACATTCTCGTTGCGTGAGCGGTTCGTGTCGTAAACTCGCACCGCTACACTGCCGCTGAGCGAAGTCGGCAGCGTGGCCGAATAGTCGGACAGCGCTTGCGACGACAAAGTGAATAGCGGAAGCCAACCGGCGCCCGCGTCGTATTCGAACTGGAAGGTTTCGGCCGAGCTGTCATGGCTAACCGACGCGTGGAAGCTGACACCGATGTCACCGCCGGTCACGTCGAATGTCCAACGCTGCTCGCCGCGCGACCGGCGGTTCTTCTGATACAGTTCTTCGGTGACTGATTGTGATGTTCCGTCCGCCACATGTGTGTCCAAGTAGGAACCGCTCGTTGTTCCGTAAATGTTGCTGGTCGAATTCGCCACGTCGAAATACTCGAACACCTGCGGCGGAGCCGTAACGGTCACGTCGACGGTTGCGGTATCGGTGCCGCCGTTTCCGTCGTCGATCGTGTAGGTGAACGAGTCCGATCCCGCAAAACCGATGTCAGGCGTGTAGGTCAGGGTTCCGTTGCCGTTATCGGTGACAACGCCGCTTGCGCCCTGGGTGAACGAGGAGATAATCAGCGTGTCGCCATCGGCATCGTTGTCGTTTGCCAAAACGTTCACAACCACGGCGACATCCTGGTCGGTCGCAGCCGTATCATCAGTGGCAAGGGGTGCGTCGTTCACGGAGTTGACGGTCACATTGACTGTCGCTGTGTCGGACCCGCCGTTGCCGTCGTTGATCGTGTAGGTGAACGAGTCGGCTCCGTTGAAGTTCGCATCTGGGGTGTAGGTCAGAGTTCCGTTGGCGTTGTCGGTGACCGCACCGTCGGTCGGCTGGGTGAACGAGCTGATGACGAGCGTGTCACCATCGGGATCGGTGTCGTTGCTCAGTACTGCAATGACCACTGATGAATCTTCGTTTGTGTTCGCGGAATCATCCACGGCATCCGGCGCGTTATTCACCGCGTTGACGGTGACGTTGACGGTGCCGGTGTCAGAACCGCCGTTCCCATCGTCGATGGTATAAGTGAACGAATCGGCGCCCGTGAAGTTGGGATCGGGCGTGTAGGTCAGCGTGCCGTTGCCATTATCAGTGACCGCGCCGTCGGTCGGCTGAGTGAACGAAGCGATAGTGAGCGTGTCACCGTCGACGTCGCTGTCATTGGTCAACACGGAGACAACGACAGCTACATTCTCGTTTGTCGATGCAGAGTCATTGGCAGCGACCGGTGCATCGTTCACCGAATTGACCGTGACGGTCACGGTGCCGGTGTCGCTCCCTCCGTTGCCGTCGCTGATCGTGTAGGTGAATGAGTCCGATCCGTTAAAGTCAGCATCCGGAGTGTAGGTCAGGGTTCCGTTGCCGTTATCGGTGACCGCGCCATCGGTCGGCTGAGTGAACGAGCTGATGCCGAGCGTGTCACCGTCGGGATCGGTGTCGTTGCTCAGCACCGAAACCACCACGGCATTGTCTTCATCGGTCGATACCAGATCGTCATTAGCGGTGGGCGCCGAGTTGTTTCCAGTCGCGTATTCAATGTGCAACTTCGGCGAGTTGGCGGCTTCGCCATCATACGACTCGGCGGTTCGCGAACCGGTGCCACTGATGATGAACGCCATGCTGTTACCGGATGTCCAGCCGCCACGGTCCACGACCTCCTGAACAACAGCTGTCAGATCCGGTGATTGGTGCTTCTCGCTGACCGTGTTCCAAGCCGGAATGCTCCAGTTCACGCTGGCGGACGTCGTCGCTCGGCTTGTGATATTGTTCGTTACGGTGGTGAATGTCGCCGCGCTGTCTGCGTCCTGGGCACGAATCGCGATGTCCGTCACGGCAGTATCGGTTTCATCGGTTTCAAATTCGAGATACGCGGCGGTGATTGTCGCGCCCTGAGGGATGGCGAGATTCTGGAATCGCAGCCCGACCGTCTGGTCCTCGTTAAATCCAGGGTCATCGCCGAGTTCGATGTCGGTGCTTGTCAGATCGACGCCGCCATCACTGACTCGTTCTTCCGCATCGTCGGATGACTGACTGACCTGTGCGTCAACGACGCCGGTTGGTGGCGGGGGCGGTGGCGGCGTTGTTCCGATCGTGTGCGAGTCGATCAAATTGCCGGAGCGATTCAGGAACTCGAACGTCATCGACACGGCATTTGCGTCGATGATCATGGCTCCGTAGTCGGAGTTGTATCGGAAGTCGCTGCCGGGAATCGGCGCGTTGAAGTTGTAGATGCTTCGTCCGCCCAAGCCGTTAACGAAGTAGGCGATGCCGTTTCGTGAGATACGCTCGTAGGTGTGGTCGTGTCCGGCCAGCACCGCGTCGGCTCCCCAGGCGGCGTAATCCCACTGCATCGTCGAGTTGGAACCGTGATTGGCCGAGGAAAACGGAGCGTGATGCAGCAACACAACCTGCCACGCCGTGGTCGATGCCGACATCTGTGTCTGCAACCAATTCTGCTGAGCCGTTCGGTCTGCTGAACTGCTGATCGCCTGGTCGCTGTCGATGAAGAAGAAGTGGACGTCCCCTTCGATCACGTCGTAGTAGCGTTCGCTGCCGGACGTTCCCGTCGAAGTCACACCGGCGCCCGGCAGGTCAAAGTATGCCAGGTACTCGTTGATCCCACCGCCATCGCTGTAGTCGTGATTGCCCGGCGAGGGGAAGAATCGGTTGTCGACGCTCGTACCGCCGGAGACCGCCGGCAGATAATCGCCGTAGTGATTGCCCACCGCCTGCTGATACGTCAGTGATCCATAGCGGTTATCGCCGGCGGTGACGATAAAATCTGGCGACTGGGCGGCAACCATCGACGCGACATTGGCCTCGGCCGTGGAGTTCTGGCCGTAATCACCGAGCATCGCAAAGCGGATGGTGTTCAACGCGTTGGCCGAACCGGTAATCGAATACTTGCCGAGACTCGCGTAATCGCTGTAGCCATTGGTCGCCGGATCGCCGTTTCCGACTCCGGTGATGGTCAGAAAATAAGTGCCGGCGGCAAGGGTCGTGTTGAACGATGCGTGAACGGTGCCGGACAAATCGCTGGTGGCGACCAGATTCAGTGACGAGTCGAATAATTCGGCCTTGAGGTCGACGTTTGGCGAGTAGGCGGCGGCGTCGATGTCGATTGCGACGGTGCCGCCACCGGTCACGAACGAGAAGACGTCGACGTCGGTGTTGTCTTCGATTAACCCGATCGTCGTCAGATCGGTTCCTCCGCCGGGATTGATCACGTGAGCACTGCCAAACGTGTCGCCGTAGTCATCGATGCGGTAGTCGAGAAACGAATTGATAATCGCCAGATCATCCTCGTTGTTGTCGGCGCCGTTGTATTCTCCGATGCTCCATTGACTGATTTCGCGATTGAACGACGCGCCCATGATTGGTCCCCAGTCCCACGGATTGCTGCCGTGTCCGCCGTAATAATCACTCCCGCCGCTGACACCGTCGTGACGCAAGTTGAGCGCGTGACCGACTTCATGCGACGACGTCTCGGTCACGCCGGTTTCGCTGTTGTTCCAAACAAAAACCGGTGTGTCGCTATTCCAGACGAATGAGTTGTAGTAGCCGCGCCCTCCCGCGCCGTCTCCAACCACATCAGCGCCGATGACGACCCGAATGCCCCACTGAGTGTCGCTGCCTCCGGTGTTCCGCAAAGCGTCGACACCGGGATCCTCGGTCGTGACGTTGACCTCGAATGGAGCGAAGTCCTCCGACACACGCGACCAGACTCGTTGGATCCGCGCCAATTCGTCGGCGGTGAACGAATTGGAATCGCCTTGAAACGTATAAGCCGGAGTCACGATGGGATCAATGCCGTAATAGCTGTTCCAATTTGTCCCGGTCGTAATGTGCCCGTCGAAGTCGAGGTAGATGGTCTTCTCAGCACCCGGCAAACTGTGCAGCAGGAACGTTTCGGAAGGATCAACCAACCCCGGTCCCAACGGAATCGACGTCGGATCATCGAGCGGAATCGCCTGCGGATCGTTGTGTGGATTGCCGTTTGAATTCCCGCCCCGATTTTGAAATCGCGCATCGCCCAGCAAGAATGGTCCGCCGCGCGCATGCTCGGCCCACGCCTCGGGAAGCGGCGGAATCACCTGAGGACCCGGTGGTTCGCGCAGCGCAGCATCATCGGGAAGAATCGGATTGGCACTGAGCAGAACTCTCGGCTCGAGCCGCTCGACCGCCCGTTGAAGGGACCGACGCCGAGCGAGTCGATTTACTCCGGACTTGTTTCTTGTGCGGTGTGCGAATCTGCTTCGTGTCGTCATTGATTTCGGCATCGTGAGTGAAAGATGAGTGAGTGATGAGTGATCGATGAGTGAGGTGCAGCGCGTCCGCACCAGGCTCGTTCCTATACATCCGTGTTAGGCAACCGAGCCCCGCAAGCGAAATTCTGGCAGCCGCGAATTTGCGGACGATGAGCCACCACAATCGGGAAAGTTTTCCCGACGTGGCGAGTGTCTCCACTCTGATTGCGGCACTTTGTGTGACTAGACTTTTGACGAGTGATTAGGCCCGATAACTTACAAGTTTTGACCACGAACACAACTAATGAAGTCAGCGGAATCGTGGGTGTAATTCTGTGCACCTGAGGCCGATTTCACGAGCTGAATCAGCGAAGACCGTGAGCTAAGTCGCTACGAGGGGAGGCGTTGCGACGAGCATCGGTTCCCGACCCGAAGTCCGGAATCCCCTCGACGAGTCTCCGAGTGCCTGTTTTGATGTTGCGCGATATACATCGACGCAGCGTCAGCAAGTGCGTTTTGAGCGATATACCCCAAAGGGCGAGTCGTAGGCCGGACCGAGTTTACGAGTTCCGGCGATTACTCGGAACAATGCCGGAACGCCGGTCACTCCGTCTTGCTGAGCCGCTTGGCCTCGAGGCTCGCGGATTGAATGTTGCTCGGGTCACGAATGAAATTCAGTGCTCAGGTCCGTTCGGATCGAATTGACGCATCCGGCCCGAAACGGGCGAACGAAACTTGCTGTCAATCGGGCGTTGGATCGGATGTTTAACGAGATCGTCGCCTCTTTCCTCGCAAGCTGCGACGTCGTAAATTGGATCGATGGACTCACGTCGAGTCAACAAAGATGGGGTTGTAGCTCAGCTGGGAGAGCGCTGCGTTCGCAATGCAGAGGTCGAGGGTTCAAATCCCTTCAGCTCCACTTGGAAATAACGGTGTTTTGGCGGTCTCTCCGATTTTTGTATTACACCCTAGGGCAGTGTTTTGGAGCCGTTTTCACCCCTCTTCTCTGCCCTCAACTCTGCCCTTCATCTGACCGGGTCTCTCGCTTGATCGCAACCCCTTAGGATGCGATTCCTCTGAACAGCCGGTCCATTGAACCGGCGTTACCCCACAGCGATTCGGCGCGTCGGTAATTTCGACCGAAGCGAATTAGCCGAATTGTTTCGACGCTGAGGACGATGCAACCGAGAGCGCGAACGTTAACCGAGAGATGAGCACGCTAAGGGCGGATACGCACCGCTGCAACGTTGGGGAAACCCAACCCTATCGATCTGCTTTCGATGATGGTTGCGATCAGAGTCGACGAAATCGAGATTTATCCCATTTGGCAAACGGCAGTTCATGCGACGCATTGAACAACAGGTGAAAGAATCTGTTGGAGATTCGCTCCTCGCGTACGACGGATTCGAGAATATCGCTGGACGCTTACGACGAGGCCGCAGCGGTTTCGGATGGGACGACGGCTGGCAGGCTGGAGCCCAGAGGCGTGGACGGCTGGCTGACGTTGTGAACTCGCCAAACGATGTTGTTTTGGATTGGAGCGCAGCGGTCGGCGACAATCCAACGTTGGATCGCCGGGCAATCCACGACGATGAGTTAGTTTGCGTACGCTGATTCTCGGCGTTGGTTAATCCAGTCATTGACCTTCATTTGTGCCTCATTACTCACCTTCGAATCGTAGAGGGTGAGCCAGCGAAGCGATTTCATCGATGAGAGATACGGTACGCAAGCGTCCGACACGTTCGTGTCATTAAGTTCTAGGTCCTCTAGTTTCTCGAGGCACGTAAGGTGGGCGAGTCCGCTATCGGTAACCTTGGTGTTTTCTAGCGACAAGTGTTCTAGCTGTTGCAAACCACGGAAGTGCCGGAATCCTGATCCGGTAATGGTCGTGTCATCAAGATTCAAGTTCGTCAGAGAAGACAGTGCGCTCAGATGCACAAGTTCGTCATCTGTGATTGAGGATCCCTCTAGGTCCAGTTCTTCCAGCTTGTGAAGACGCGCTAGATGCTCAAGGCCTTTGCCATCGATTGGGCTGTCGCCGAATGTGAGTTTGCGCAAGTCCTTCATGTCTGCCAAAAAACGAAGCCCGTCGCTGTCCAACTTGCAACCGCTAAAAGACAATTCAGAAAGTTCCTTCAGGCCTGACAATGACGAAATTCCTGCTTTGGGAATCGTTACGCCATAGAGTCGCAAAGTCTTGACTCGAGATTGGCCAGTTGCCGGTGCCGGTTTTGGTTCCGTAATGGCGACGTTGATAAGAGCTAAAGTCTCGAGGCTTTCGATCTTATGCAGATGGCTGAAACCCCGATTCAGCGAACCACCGAATATCGCAAGTCCCTCCAATTTGTTTATGCCGGACAAGTGTGCGAGACCAGCTGAAGTGATTTTGGTGTTGTCGAGTCCCAGCATTTCTAGATTATTGAATGCCCCAACTCCCTTTAGCGTCTCGTCCGTCACGGTATCACCAATCAAAGACATCATTTTTAGGCCATCCAAGGAACCAAGTTTCGCCAAGCCATCACCCGTAACGCTTGTCGACTCCAGTGCGAACGCTTCGAGCTTGGGCAGTTGAGCCGCATACTGCATCGCTTCATCAGTGATGTGCTTACCGCGAAAGCACAACGCTTTGATGTTTGGCAGTTGCGTAAGCGCAGCGAGAGCATCCTGGTCGAACGGCAGAGTACCTCGCAGATCGACCGCCACGGCGTGATTGTAGGCATCGTCACCCACCAAGAGCTTGATTAGTAGCGAGGATGATTCGCGGCTCTTTTCGTAGCCGACTTCAGCACCCAACGTGGTGAGTATTGCAACGACGTTTCTCTGGTGGTGCACCCGGTTCAGAATCTGTCCAACCCAGCCGAAGCAGATTCCAGAAACAAATACCGCAAGGAGGAACACCTTCAGGCTGATGCTAAACGGCGATCGTTTCGTCTTCACACTGGGGCTGCACGTAGTTTCGATCATGGGTTATTCGTCAGGTGAATTGTGACGCCTCTTGCGCCGGACGGGATTGCCAATACAAAAACGTAGCACGAGTTTCGTTGTTTCAATCCGTCAATCGCAGCTCACGCGCGGGGGCACTGCCCCCAAAACCGTCACATGTCGAATAACTGTGACGTGCGTGTGGTTGTTGTGGGCCCGGCCGCTTACGCGTTGAGCTCAGGCGGCACAGGTAAGTGTGACTGATTGGAGTCGAATCGCGACTAGACGCAACTGCTAGTTCACGTTCAGTCTTAACGTCGGAATCGTAACCGTTCACCCGAACGATGTCTGACTGATTCCGTGCTGGCGGTTGGACCAATCGCTGTCTTGAAGCGAATCCGCTTCGACGCTTCGGTCCGCACACCGCTGCAGGTTCGCGGCTTAGCTGCAAGTTTCTCAGAATCTGTGCTCAGATTTCGCGATCTGTG
>JAHELS010000223.1 GCA_024644085.1 Rhodopirellula sp. | reverse complement strand
GTCCGGGTGACTTCATTGCCCGCTACGGTGGCGAAGAATTCTGCGTGATTCTGCTCGGAGCAACGGAGCGGAACGCCGTCGATTGGGCACAACGGGCTCGCGAAACTCTGGAACAAACACCGATTGAATTATCCGATCAGGCGATTTCGGTTACCGCCAGCTTTGGTGCAGCCCAGCGCACCGACCAAATGCGCAACATCGAAGAATTGATCGACGCCGCTGACCAGGCGTTGATGGTGGCCAAGCAAACGGGCCGAAACCGGGTCGTCGCCGCCAGCGATGAATCCGGCAACGACCTGTCATCCGGCCCACCCTTGACGTTGCCTGACCAGTCGGGCACGAGCGACGCACCGCCAATCGCGAATCCTTGAACGCGGGTGTCCGTCACCACCCTCGCGTCGGCCGACTCGCCTCACGTACAATCGACGCACTGAGGTAAACCGGTTTGAACGCATCACGCATCGATCCTTATCGCCCGGCTGACGAATTAAACGCCGCCGCGACAAAACGACCGTCCAACGCCACGTGGATCTTTGCTTCGCTGCTTTGGTTCTCGTTGTCGGTCAAGTATGTCGTCGCCGCGAGAGTCAGCAAATCGATGTTTGAGGACTTCGAGATCGAGATTCCGTTGCTCACTCAGTGGCTGTTGAACCCGTTGGCCGTGGTGCTGCTGATGGCCATCACGCTGGGAGTTTTTTTCGGAGGGCTGGCGTTGCCGGACCGAGTGAAACGCAGGACCCTCGGAAGGATTGCCCTGGTGGTGTGGATTTTCGCACTGGCGGCATCGATTGTCGGCTTCGTCCTGCCGCTGATGACGTTGATCCGCAATCTGTCGTGAAATGCCTGAGGCGGTCGCGTATTGCCGTGTCGGCCGTTTCGCAATTTCACGATTGGTGACGAGGCGGCTACAATGCCAGGAGGCATCCGTCGAGCTGGTCCCGGGTGCTATCCTTCTCTCGGAATGACCATGGCCGATCCAACTCGCCAACGGCACGACCTCTCGATTGCCGATACCGAAGCCGACACCCCGGAGACCTGGTACGACGTTGTGCGTTCGTTTGTGCCATCTTGCGTCTCGCTGCTCGTTCACACCGTGATCATCCTGCTGCTGGCGATCATCAGCTATGAGGAGCAATCGAAAGAAATCGCGCGCTTCGTGGTCGTGCCACCTCCGGACGAAGTCGAGGATCCGCCCGTCGAGGTCGAACTCGACCCCGAAATCGATGTCGTCCTGGATAACATTGCACTCTTTAATTCAGCGCCCGCGCCGACGAGTGCGGCCGCCTCGGCCAACATGCCGACCCTCGATCAATCACTGCTTGCCAAGGCCGACACGACGGCAATCCAAATCGCCGCCCCAACCATCGGCATCCCCGATTCGGTTGCGTTGATCGAGGCCGTCCCCGACGGCGAAGTCAAAGGCGAAGCCCGTGATATCGTCGACTCGTACCAGCAGGCGCTCGACCGTTTGGCCCAGGAACTGATCTGGATGCTCGACGAAGGTCCCGTGTTGGCGGTCTGGTGCTTTGACCAATCCGAAAGCATGAAAGACGATCAACAGGAAATCCGCGACCGCATTGAAACGGTGTACGAACAGCTCGGTCTGGTCGGGCGGACGAACAACAACGCTCTGCTGACGGCGGTGACAAGTTACGGCGAGAACTTTTTCGACCATACCGTTCACAAGCCGACGTCGGACCGCACCTTGATCCGTGAAGCGATCAATTCCATTCCCGTCGACAAATCGGGCAAGGAGATCATGTGCGCCGCGGTCGGTCGGTCCATCAACACGTACCGCGACCTGGCACGCCGCGGTCGTCAAATGGCGTTGATCCTGGTCAGCGACGAAAGTGGGGACCGCGAAAACAATGACGCCTACCTCGAACAGGCGATCGCGGTGGCCAAATCGGCCCGGTGCAAAGTCTACGTACTCGGCCGCGAGTCGGTCTTCGGATATCCCTATGCCTTCTTTCGTTGGACCCACCCGCAAACCAACCGGGTCCATTGGCTGCCGATGGACCGCGGACCAGAAACCGCGTTCCCCGAGCAACTTCAAACCAACGGATTTCGGCGCCGGCACGATGCGTTCAGCAGCGGGTTTGGTCCCTACGAACAGGCTCGCATGGCCCGCGAAACCAACGGTATTTTCTTCATGCTGCCGAGCATCGAATCGAATCTCGTCGGCAGCTACAAGGAACGTTACGAACTCGAGGCATTACGACCCTACCGTCCCGACTTGAGAGCACGCATGGAGGTGTTTGCCGATCGCGACGAGTTTCCGCTCCGCACGCTGATCTGGCAGGTGATCCAGGATTTGAATCCGTACCACAGCGCATCTCGAAAGGCGGTCGAAATGCGCATGTCGTTCTCGCTCAACCCCCAGGAATTTGTGCAGCAGGCACGCAACGAACAATCAAAAGCCAAACTGCATCTTCGTTACATGGCCGAGGCGGAACAGGCATTGATCGACGGCGAACACCTGAGGTCCCAGGAGGCCGATCCGCGCTGGCAAGCGAACTACGACATCATCCTTGCCCAATTGATCGCCTACCAGGCGCGAATCTACGAATACGGTGTCGCCCTGGACGATTTCATCAAACAACCCAAGTCCGCTGATCCAGTCCGCGGCAACCGACACCTGGTGCACTGGGACATTCGCACCAACAAGAAAGTCCGCACCGAAGAGGCCAAGCCCTATATCGAACGCGCCAACGAGCTGTTCGCCCAAATCAACAAAGATCACCCGGGATCGCCCTGGTCAGCCCGCGCGAACTGGGAATTGCGGCGAGGCTTCGGGGTCGACCTGGCACCGGAGTACCGCCTGCCGTACAAAACGGTGGCGAATCCAATGAAACCGCCGAAGCTGTGAATCGGCGCCCGAGATGCCCTCTGCGAACATGTCGCGGTCGAGACGGTGCTACGATCCAAGGATCGGTGATTTGACTGACGGTGATTCAACCGGCGATTCAACAACGCTTCGGTAGTACTCGACACTGCGACGCAGACCATCGGCAATCGTGACCTCGGGTGCAAAACCCAATTCGGTTCGTGCCTGAATCGTATCGGCCAGTGAATCACGAACATCACCAACCCTTGCCGGTTCGTGCACCGGTTCGATTTTCTTGCCAAGGATCTCGCTCAACGTAGTCAGCAATTCCAACAACGTGGTACGCTCCCCACGCGCGACGTTGAAAAGTTTTCCGGCCACACCCGGGGTTGTCGCCGCCAACAAATTCGCCTTGGCAACGTCGCTGACGAATACGAAATCACGCGACTGCTCGCCGTCGCCGTAGATAATCGGTGGACTGCCCGAGAGAATCATCGAGACAAACCTCGGAATCACCGCACTGTACTCGCTCTGCGGATCCTGGCGCGGACCAAAAACATTGAAGTATCGGAGCACAACGGTTTCCAACCCAAAGCTCTTTGTGAAAGCAGCACAGTAAGCTTCCGAGGCCATTTTTGCGGCGGCGTACGGAGACAGCGGGGCCGTGGGGTCGGTCTCGCGCTTGGAAACGTAATTGGAGTCACCGTAGGCTGCGCTGGTCGAAGCCAGAACGAAGCGGCGAACCTCGGCGTCGACGGCGGCACGTAATAAATGGACCGTGCTCGTCGCACACCACGCGTGGCAAAGATCGGGCTCACGAATGCTTCTTGGGACGCTGGCCATCGCGGCTTGATGAAAAACGTACTCCACATCTCTCATCGCCATTTCAACCGCATCGGGATCCGCTGCATCACCCTCGACGATTTCGACTCCATCGTCGTCGAGATAGTGATCGAGATTATGGCGGAATCCCGTGCTGAAATTATCAAGGACCCGCACTCGGGCACCGCAACCCCGAACCGCGTCGACAATGTGCGAGCCAATGAAACCAGCGCCGCCGGTCACAAGGCACGTCGCACCGCGAAGGGATTCCAACTCGTTTGGTGGCATCAAATCACTCCGTTGACAGGGTGGTGGCGCGGACTATGCGCACGAGATTCTACTCGCCATTGACGGCAGAAAGCACCAGCTTGCGCCGAGGACGCCAGCAAGTTCAGCCCTGCGCCTTCGCCTTGGTGCGTGCTTCGCGCAAACCCCGACTGAGGATGTCACGCAACATCGGCGAAAAATCTTCGTACTTCGCCCGGTCGGGAGCACCATTGCTGAATTGGTAGATCGCATCTCGCGGTTTTACGCCCAACGCGATCAGCGTGCTGCTGACCGTCCCGTAATCGCCGTTACGCACGACCATGCTCGGCCGTCCCGGTCCAACCGGTGCCCGGGCAAACACCTTGCTGGCGACCGCCAGGAATTTCACGGGCGAATCAAGCGTCTGCAAGGTTAACAACCGGCGCGCCATTTGGACCCGCTGGTCCTCCGGGTCGTTCAAGTTGCGTGCCCCAATGATGTTCAATCCATTGTGGAGCTCGACCACTTCCTGGCGTTCGTCGGCGTGGATCGCATAGCCGTTCTTGGCGTCGGCAACAATGATGTTACAGCCGTCGTATCGAGTTTTAGCAAATTCCGTTTCCGCTTTTTCAAGCGCACGACTGGCCGAACCGCAACGCAGCAGATCCAAAGCAAGCAAGCCACGGGATCGTTGGCCAAAAAGGGGCATCGTCGTTGCGCGATTGCAAAGGCCGACAAAAACACCGTTTTGGTTGACGCCGAGCCAAGTCCCGCCCGCTTTCTGATCGATTCCGCATAATACCCGGGGTTTACCCGACTGAATCGACGGAGCCAAACTTGAGCGATCCACGTATTCTTCGCGATTCGCAGCCACCAAAATGGGGCTTTCGGGGACCAAGCGATACTGAACAGCCAGTAGGCACATCTCGCGGCTTTCTATTTCAAAAGATCAGTGGGTGGGAAGATCGTCGTTGGGCGCAGCGACCGATCGGATCGAAGCACGCCGTGCAGCGACCAATGTATCTACGGCAAAGATCGGCCTACACCCTCTGACGGGGGGACACCACCAAAAAATGACCTCAGGGGCGGGTTTTTCGCTCTCAACAATGGACTCTGGGCAATCTTTGGCGCCTCGTGCGTCGATAAAGACTGAGAAAAGCCGTCAATCACCGACGACGAACTCACGCCCATCGGTTTGCCATGCCCGATTTAGACAGCAGCTATTCTCGAGCCGTTCTGGCGATCAGAACTCCCGTCAGCGTCACGCTGGCACAGAAAAAGATTTCCCTCACCCAAGTCGTGGAACTGGTGCCTGGGTCGATGTTGACCTTCGATGCCCACTGCGACGAACCGCTTACCCTCGAGGCAGGCGGAAAACTGATCGCCACCGGCGAAACGGTCAAGATCGGGGATAAATTCGGGCTGAGGATCCGCGATATTCTCGACGGTGATGACGAACAATAACGAGTGACACAACGCAAGCGACACAACGCCAGCGACACAACGCCAGCGACACAACGCCAGCGACACAACGCCAGCGACACAACGCCAGCGACACAACGCGAGTCACAGGGCCGACCCGCCGTAAAGGCGGACATCCCAACGTCACCCCCTGCCTGTGACATCCAATTGTTTTTCTTGAATCGAGCCCGCTTGGCTGTGGACGGTGGCCGCGCGTCGGGATCGATCGGCAACAATGGGCGATGAACGACGATTCGCCCCTCGATTGCTGGGATCATCATGAAGGCGTCCGAATTGTTCCTGCGCGCATTGGAAGCCGAAGGAGTCGAGTATGTGTTCGGAATCCCCGGTGAAGAGAATCTTGACTTCCTTGATTCTCTTTCACGCTCGAGCATCAAGCTCGTCCTGACCCGCCACGAACAGGCGGCCGGCTTCATGGCGGCTACTTACGGACGACTCACCGGCCGGGTGGGAGTCTGTCTTTCCACGCTCGGACCGGGTGCGACGAACTTCGTGACCGCCGCCGCGTACGCAAAGCTCGGCGGGATGCCGATGATGATGATCACCGGCCAGAAACCGGTGAAGACAAGTAAACAGGGACAGTTTCAAATCATCGACGTCGTTGACATGATGCGGCCGCTGTGTAAGTACACGCGGCAATTGGTCAGCGGAAGCAATATTCCATCGCGCATCCGCGAGGCGTTCCGATTGGCGATGGAGGAAAAACCGGGCGCGGTGCATCTTGAATTGCCCGAGGACATTGCGGCCGAAGAAGTACACGCGTTGCCGATTCCGGCCAGCTACCTGCGGCGGCCCACGGCCGAGGAAAAGTCAATCCGCGCGGCGATCAAAATGATCGAGGACGCCGAGCGACCACTGATGTTGGTCGGAGCAGGGGCCAATCGCAAACTGACGCGGCGCAGCTTGCGGCAATTGATCACGAAGACCGGCATCCCGTTTGTCACGACCCAGATGGGAAAAGGGGTCATCGACGAAACGGACCCGCTGTTTCTCGGCAACACCGCGCTTTCATCGGGTGATTTCGTGCATCGCGCCGTCGACGCCGCTGACTTGATCATCAACATTGGGCACGACGTCGTCGAGAAGCCGCCATTTATCATGCAGCAAGATGGATTGAAGGTGATCCATTTGAACTTTTCATCAGCCGTGGTCGATCCCGTTTATTTTCCGCAACTCGAGGTTGTCGGCGACATCGCCAATGCAATCTGGCAAATTTGCGAGGGGATCACGCCACAGGATCATTGGAGTTTTGAACGGTTTCTCGAAATCAAGAAAGCGGGGGACGCGCACTTGATGGAAGGGGCGGACGATTCACGGTTTCCCATTTACCCGCAACGACTCGTCGCCGATGTTCGCAGCGTGATGCCCGAGGACGGCATCATCGCGCTCGACAACGGCGTTTACAAAATCTGGTTCGCGCGAAACTATCGCGCAAATTCTCCCAACACAGTCCTGCTCGACAATGCGCTGGCCACGATGGGCGCGGGTTTGCCTTCGGCGATGGCCGCGCGGCTGGTCTATCCGAAACGAAAAGTGATGGCGATCTGCGGCGACGGCGGCTTCATGATGAATTCGCAAGAGCTCGAAACTGCTGTCCGAATGAAAATGCAGCTCGTCATTCTGGTCCTCCGCGATGACGCCTACGGAATGATCAAGTGGAAACAGACGAACATGGGATTCGAGAACTTTGGTCTCGACTACGGCAATCCCGACTTCGTCAAGTACGCCGAAAGTTACGGTGCCCACGGACACCGCGTCGCGAGCTCGAGCGCACTGCTTGATGTAATGCAAAAATGCCACGCCACCGACGGAGTCCACTTGATCGAGGTGCCGATCGATTACTCCGAAAACGACAAGATTCTCAATCACGATATTCAAGAATTGAGTGCCGCCGTCTGAGCCAACGAGCCCATCATGTTGAATCCAAGTTACCCCTACTACCTTGCCGGCAAACCGGTCGCGGCAAACCAGGACCTCGAGGTAACCGACAAGTTCACCGGGGAATTGGCCACGCGTGTGGCCGTCGCCGACGCCACTGCGATCGATGCAGGGATCGCGGCGGCCGACGCCGCGAATGATGCAATGCGCAGACTCCCGCCGTTCGAGCGGCAAGCGATCTTGAACCACTGCGTGCGTCGATTCCAGGAGCGGGCCGATGAACTCGCTCTCTCGCTATGCATCGAAGCCGGCAAGCCGATCAAGGATGCGCGGGGCGAAGTATCGCGCTTGATCGATACGTTTTCAATCGCGGCCGAAGAATCCGTTCGAATGACCGGCGAGGTGATGAACCTCGAGATTTCGCCGCGCGCCCGCGGCTACCGCGGCATGTACAAGCGAGTACCAATCGGCCCCTGTTCATTCATCTCGCCCTTCAATTTCCCACTCAACCTCGCCGCGCACAAAATCGCCCCCGCGATCGCGGTCGGTTGCCCGTTCGTTCTCAAACCGGCGAGCCGGACACCGATCGGGGCGCTGGTGATCGGCGAAGTGCTCGCCGAGACCGACATCCCCGACGGAGCTTTTTCGATACTTCCCTGCAGCCGTGACGGCGCCGATTTGTTCACGACCGACGACCGACTGAAATTACTCAGCTTTACCGGGTCACCGAGCGTCGGATGGAAATTGAAATCGATGGCCGGCAAGAAACCGGTCGTCCTTGAACTGGGCGGAAATGCCGCGTGCATCGTCGACGAAGACACCGATCTGCAGGATGCGGTTTCGCGGTTGATCGTCGGTGCGTTCTATCAATCGGGTCAAAGCTGCATTGGCGTCCAACGAATCATCGTCCACGAAAGCATCTATGACTCGCTGCGCGACCAATTAGTCGCAGCCACCAAAAAGCTGGTCTCGGGAGATCCGAAGAACGAAGAAACTTTTATCGGTCCGATGATCTCCGAAAAAGAAGCCGAACGGTTGGACAATTGGATCCAATCCGCGGTGGCAGCCGGTGGAAAACTTTTATGCGGCGGCACCCGCGACGGTGCGATGCTCGAGGCGACGCTGCTCGAGAACGTCCCTGAAGACCAGGACGTCTGCACCAAAGAAGCCTTCGGGCCGGTGGCGATTCTCAGCAAGTTCAAATCGTTCGATGCCGCGTTGGCTCAGGTCAACGACAGTGTCTTCGGGCTTCAGGCCGGTATCTTCACCCGCGATCTGTATCGGATGCAGCAGGCTTGGGACGAACTCGAGGTCGGCGGCGTGATCATCGGCGACGTTCCCTCGTGGCGAGTCGACAACATGCCCTACGGCGGTGTGAAAGACAGCGGACTGGGTCGCGAAGGGATCCGTTTTGCGATGGAAGACATGACCGAAATTCGCAACCTCGTCATCCGCACGCCATAGTATCTACCGATCTCATTTCACCCTCCCTCCGGGAGGGTGAAGAAGAAACGGATACTGTCCGCGCCGCATACAATGCTCCGCATGAACGACCCACAGCTATTCCAAAACGCAATCGACGCGATCGATGCGGGCGACGTCGCGGGTCTCAAGAAACTGCTTGCCGCGCATCCCGGGCTCGCCACGGCGACCGACGAGGGCAGCACGACGTTATTGATCCGCCTGATCGATTGGCCCGGTCATCGCCCCAACGCCGCCGAGTCGGCACGCGCCTTGTTGGAAGCGGGTGCCGATGTCGATGCCCGCCGCAACGCCGAGAACGGCACGCCGCTCGGCGGCGCACTTTGCACCGAAGAACCAAACGTGATCGAAGTGCTGATTGAATTCGGCGCCGACGTCCATGCCCCGTGTGGTTGGCAGGAAGGAACTCTGCTCGAACTGGCCGACAACCACTGTGAAAACCTGCAACGCAGCGAAGACGAAAAAACGAAGCGGATTGCGGAGATCTTTTCAAGGCAGGCGGGCAGGCCGGTTCCCAGGCGTCCTCCGGTCGGCGGATCGACGCCGCTGTTGTTCGTCCGCGATATCGACGACGGGATCCGCTACTATACCGAGAGACTCGGGTTCGACTTGAACTGGACGTACGAAAACAAAGAGTCCGAGTGTGACGACGGCCGCTACGTCAGCATTGGTCGCGGCGGCACGGAAATGCACCTGACGCGATGCCACTGCGAGGACGGACGTCATTTCGGCAACCTGTCGGTACGCATCCGTGCGACCGAACTCGATAGGCTGTTCGAGGAATTCAAGGCCGCCGGCGTGAATTTTCGATCCGAGTTGCAGGACGAACCGTGGGGACTGACAGAATTCGAGATCGAAGACCCCGACGGCAACTGGCTGCTCTTCTGGGATCACACTTGATCGAGTCGCATCCAGCTTAATTCCGCAGCGTCGGTCTCAAACCGCCACCCATTGTTCGGTGACATCCCTGGCCAACGTACCGAGCGTCGATTCCACCGCGTCGCTGACCCGATC
>JAHELS010000468.1 GCA_024644085.1 Rhodopirellula sp. | reverse complement strand
CACTGATGAGTGGTATCGCGCTGTGGGGCGTCGCAGCACCTCCCCTGTGACCGGACAATGCGATGTTGAAACCGTAGGCCGGACCGAGCTTTGCGAGTTCCGGCGATCACTCAAAATAATGCCGGAACTCGCAAAGCTCGGTCCGGCCTACGACTCGCCCATCGTGCTCGTTTTCCCGTAACCTGTGATTGACGACCATCGTTCATGTTGAAAGAAGTCGCCGCACTGCATCAGACCGCTTCGCTGGTCCGAATCCCGCCCTCGCAAGATGTGCCGGTTTCGGACCGGGTTCGCCGTGTCATCGATACGCCGCCGATGCGCCGGCTCGCTTCGATCAGCCAGCTCGGCATGGTGTCGCTCGTTTATCCCGGTGCGACTCATTCCCGCTTGGAACATTCACTTGGCGTGTACCACAACGCGATTCGATTGCTCGCGCGGTTCTCGGGTGACGGATCGTTTACCTCGATTGTTTCGACAGAGATGGCCGAGGCCTTCGTGCTCGCCGCGCTGGTTCACGACATCGGCCATTGGCCGTTTTGTCATCCAATCGAAGATATGCGGCTGGGGAACCTGGGCGAACACGAGTCGAGAATCGCCGATTCCCTCTCGCAAGGAGAACTGGCCGGCTGTATCGAGCGGGATTGGGCCTGCAGCGCCCAGGACGTAATCGGATTGCTCGATGGCAGCTGCGGCGACGAGGACAGCGGCGCCAAGGACAGCGGCGCCAAGGACAGCGGTGACGGGGGGCAAAGATTCCTGGCCAGCTGTCTGAGCGGGCCGATCGATGTCGACAAGCTCGATTATCTGCAGCGCGACAGTCTGCATGCCGGAGTCCCCTACGGTCGCAACTTTGATGCCGGACGTTTGATCTCGTCGATGTGCGTGAATCCGCAAACGTCTCGATTGGCGATCGGCGAAAAAGGACGCACGGCCGCCGAGATGATGGTCTTCGCCCGGTACGTGATGTTCAGCGAAGTCTATTGGCACCACGCCGTCCGATCGGCCACCGCGATGCTGCAACGGTCTGTCTTTCTGTTGCACAACCGTATCGATTTGGAATCGACTTTGCGAATGGTCGATTCGGATTGGATCGAGATGCTGAGACGTGCCGCTCAGGGAAGCGTGGCCGAACCGATGGTCGAGGGTTTGTTTGGTCCGCGCCGCCGGCTGTACAAGCGGATGGCAGAATTCAACGTGATTGATGGAGCGGCGGTGCATCAAAGTCTTTCGCGGCGGCCCTATTGGTGGCTGGTGGCGTGTGCCGAGCGTATCGCCGCGAACGTATCTCGACGAACCGGCGTCGCCGTCCACGCCGCCGATATTCTGATTGATGCCCCGCCAGTGAAACTCGAGGTCGATATCAACATGGACGTCGTCGCCCGTGGCGGTACCATCCGGACACTCGGTGAAGTTTCGCCGGTCGCCTCGGCACTGGCCGAGGCGCAATTCGACAATCAGGTGAAACGGGTCCGCGTTTTCGTTCGTGATGACCTACGCGAGCCGCTGAGAAATCATTTGACGGTCGAAGAATGGTCGGATGAATTGATCAAGGCTGGTGAATCGGTCGAGCAGGAACTGGTATGACGCTTCAACGCAGTCGACCCCGTCTGATGATTCTCGACGACCCCGGCGCGGTCGACCGCCGTGTGGCCGAGTTGATCGCTGATTTGATTCGTGAGAAACCGGAGTGCGTGCTCGGGTTGGCGACGGGAGGAACACCGGTCGGCGCGTATCGCGAACTCGTCGGCATGCACCAGCAGCAAAGCCTCGATTTTTCACGCCTGACAACGTTCAATCTTGACGAGTACGTCGGCCTGTCGGGGGACCACCCGCAAAGTTATCGCTATTTCATGCAGCATCATCTGTTCGACCACGTCAACGTCCAGCCGTCGCGAACCCATGTTCCCAATGGGCGGGCCAGGGATATCGATCGCGAGGCCCGCGAGTATGAAAAGAAAATCGACTCCGCCGGCGGGATTGATTTGCAGTTGTTGGGAATCGGATCCAACGGTCACATCGCGTTCAATGAACCCGGTTCGCCGATCGAAAGTCGCACGCGGACCGTCGAACTGACCGCGGAAACGATCGAGGACAACGCCCGTTTTTTCGAGACCGCCGACGAGGTGCCCGGCACGGCGATCACGATGGGAATCGGCACGATCCTCGAATCAAAACGGATTGTGTTGATGGCCACCGGCGACGCAAAAGCGGACGCCGTGCGGACCGCAGTCGAGGATGATCCCGATCCAATCAATCCCGCCTCGCTGCTGCAGTTGCACAGCAACGTCACGTTCGTGCTCGACCGCGCCGCCGCCGGTGGGCTGTCGACGAGTGGCTCGCGTTAAACGTGCGCATCGGCATCTAGCACGCAGTTGCACCGTCTTTACCGCGGAGCGGTTGTCAGCCATTCGCCGGTGGTAAGCGGAGCGCCACCACCGGTTGCAGATCAAGAATGAAGGGCCGATCCCGAAGGGATCGCAGCGCGCCGGCTGTCATCACCT
>JAHELS010000038.1:396-36221 GCA_024644085.1 Rhodopirellula sp. | reverse complement strand
ACGCGAGCTTCATCCTGGTCGTTGGCCAATTGCCAGGCGAACGCGGTCCCGATGTCCGCTTCGCCCCGGGCAACGGTGCCGGGGGTAACCGCATCGAAAATCGGATCTCCCGAAGGCGTCAGAGCTTGATTGTTGATATTGCCGGTCACGCTGTAAGTCGCCGTGGGGACTTCCTGTTCGATCCCGTTGAGCAACTGCATGGCGTCGTCGGCCGCCCATCCGAGATAGGAGGCGTTGATCTGGTTGAAGTTGTCGTTGCCGTAGATACCGCCGTGGCTGAACCCGATCAGCGGACCGAGCGTGCGGTCCGCCGCGTCACGATTGATCGTCAAGGCGCGGAAATCGGGCTGACCCGGCGTCCCGACCGAATACAGAATGTCTTCGTCGTCGTCATCAATTCCCTGGTCGAGGTAGCTGATGACCTGAACGCTGCTGACGATGTTGTCAGTGAAGTTACCGTTGTCGCGGGTCTCGAAGTCCAGCCGTGTGTAGATTGTGCCGCGACTGTTGAGAATGAACGATTCAGCGGTCCAGTCGACGATCCGTCGGGGTACATTTGGCGCCGTATTCTGGGCGGCGGTGGGATCGATGCTGACTTCGTCGAGGATAAATGTACCGGTGCTGCGAACCAGGTCATCGCCAATCAAAACTGGATTGGGTGGGTTGGCTGCTGAGTCGGCCAGTCGCAGCGGCGCCGGATTCACAAAGGGAAAGAAGACGTCGACATCGATGTACGTGGTGTACAGGAACGCCACATTGGCCAATTGCAGCGGTCCGAGCGGCCCATCAGCCGGGTTTTCGTTCAAATAGGTGAATCGGACGTCGTCCTCGATCTGGCTGCCGTACTCGATCTCGGCCTCGAGGAATCCGATCACTTGAGGATCAACGTCGTTGTCGATCAGATTTGCGTTGTCGATTTCCTCGCGATCCGTTCGATCGTATTGCACGCCCAGCGGCAACAGCGGCGGTGGTGGGGGACCGGCATCGGTTTCGCTAGTCAACACGACAATCGGGTTACCGTCTTCATCGAGCCGCAATCCGTTGTTGTCGGTATCGACACTTGGTCGCCCGTCGGGTGTGAATCCGGCACCGACCGTATCATCGACCAGCGCGGTCAAGACAACTGGGAAGTCCGGGTGTCCGACAATTTGCAGACTGCCGCCGATCCGGTCATCGATGTCAATGAACTCACCTTCGGCGGTTACCAATGTCCCGCCGGCAACAATGCCCGCCTGACGCCGATTCAGCGTATCAAGCTCGGTAAGGTCCTGGTTCTGGAATTTGACCACCAACGAGCCGCGGGAGTCACTTTGCAGCCGCATGCCGCCAAAGAGATGTTGGTTCGGGATTTCGATGGTGTCACGAACGATGTGCACCATGTCGACATCGTCCAGCACGACCTCGGTGGCCACCGTACCTCCGCGAATCTCCAGTCCGTTCAACGAACAGGTGATCAGGTTGCCGTTCTGGTCGGCTAGCGGGTTTTGTCCCAATGCGTCACTACAGGCAAAGTTGCGGTTCTCGGGATCGTTCGGATCGAGTTGGTTCAACTGCGTCGTTCCGACCTGGTTGTCTTGAATCAGCGGGCCGCTGTTGCCGTTGAGAACCATCGCATCGACGGGTCCGGTGCTGCGCCCAATGTCAATTTGTTCGGCGGATGTAAAACTGTTGACGTCGAAGGAGAGAACCGGCCCCGTACCGTCGACAAACTCGTTATCAAGAATGATCGGTTGGGCTCCGCGAACAAAGATCGTTCCGCTCGCATTGTCACCTCGTCCTACACGTCCGGAACGCACATCGTTGGGATCGTTAATGAAATTGCGGCCGTCGGCGTTTTGTTCAAACCGGCTGTGGGCCACCCGCAAATCACCTTGGTGCACTTCGATCGGGTTGAAGCTGCCAAAGCCACCTTCGACCCGAGTGGCACCACCACCGCCGGCGAGCGTTGTGTGGTCGAGCGATGCCACGCCACCAAATGCGACGTAAATCCCGCCCCAATCACCGGGCCTCAAGACGGCGGTCTGGCCGTCGGTGCTGTTGGTATCGAACGATCCACCGGTTCCAAAGCGATCGTCGCTAAGGCTTGTCATCACGATCGGCCGCGATTCGGTTCCCTCAGCGTAAATATGACCGTCGAGAATCACGTCGATGCGAGAACCGTTGAACTTGAACACAGCACCCGGATCAATCGTCAAACTCGGGTCGATACGCCCCAAGCGAACGTCATCGGGCACGATCGGCACGGTCCCCGCTTCAGCGCGGTCGATGTAGGTGGTGGAGTTTGTATTCAAACTCGCAACCTGGAGAAATGGCTCGGTTGGATTGCCCAGGAGATCCACCGGCGCGCGGTACAGCCGTCGCCCGGTGAATCCGCTTTCGACCGGCACCGCAGGCAATCCGATCAATTGAATCGCACCAGTAAGATTTGGCGAGAACGCGATATTCGTTGCGGCGCTGGGTGTCGTTTCGTATCCATTGCGGTTGACGAAGGTCAATTTGTAAACGTAGTTGCCCGGTGCAACCGAACCGGTCGCTGCGGTGAATCCGCCGCGCACGAGGTTCGTGCTCGGCGGGAGCACCCCGGAATTGGGGCCGCCGGGCTGGCCTTCGATCAACAGGTTTTCGGTCAATACGTGAACGATATCGGTGTCATCGGCGCGGGCCGTGACGTTCAATCGTTCCAGGTTTTCGCCAGTTCGCGTTTGGATGCGAATGAACAATCCGTTGATCGTGTTATCGACAATTTCGTTTCCGCGAATGTGCGGACCGATCCGTTCGACGTCCGGCGTGAATACTGCCTCGCGTTGAAATCGTTCTTCATCAAAACGCGTCTCGGCAAACGTATCCGGGGTCACCGCGATCGCTGCATCGGCCGACTCGGAGATCCGGCTGTTGATAACCGTGGCACGCGTGACGGCCAATTCGATCGGGCTGACAACAACCTGGCGTCCGTCGACCGAGACCGCCCCACCGCCGTGACGAATGTCCGCGTATTGAATGTGGTTCAAGAAGACGCCGAACTCTTCCGGATTGATCCGGCTGGCGTCGAGTGCGTCAATGTCGCCGCGAATGTCGATCCCGCCCCAATCGCCACCGTTGGCTGGATCGGATCCCAGCCGTGTCAGGCCGAAGGCCGGGAACACGAAGCTGTCGCCGAATGTGAACGACGAAGAATCAACCCGGAACAAACGTGTCTGGCCGTTGGTGGTCGGGTCAATCGCGGTAAATCGAAAACCGAATGACTCAGTCGTGCCGGCGAGTTGGTCGTCGGCAAAGTCCGGAACACTGTTGAAGCTGCGGAACACAACATTCGAATCGGGAGTCCCGAGCACCTGGATCGATGACTGACTGCGGTCGGCAAACGGGGCGTCGGTAGTGCTTCCGACGCCGATTCGGCTTCGTCGCATCAGGAACGTGGACCCGCCGTCAACAACCAACTGCACTCCCTTGGGCACGTCAAGCGTTGCACCATCGGGCAGCGCCAACGCGCGATTGTCCAAACCGATTTGATACTCACCGCCGCCAACAATGCGAACTTGTTGCTTGCGCAACTGGCCGGTCAACGGATCCTCGGTCACACGTCCGGCAGCAACTGCCAATGCCGAATCGATCTCACTGTAAGGATTCGAGGCAACTCCGAGTGTCCCGCTTCGCGGTCCGGTGTAGGCCTTGTCAACGTAGATCGTGTTGACTGGATCGGCGGGTACGAACCAGAAGTCGTATTCGCCACCCGGTGCCCCGTCCAAATCTCCGTCCAACTGCACCTGGGTCTGGTCGACGATGACGCTCGCGCCATCCGCTTCGAAAGTGATACGAAGCTCGTAATCACCCTCGGTCAAACCACCGATGCCGGTGCCGCTGATGGTCGGGTCGTAAACCGAATTGCCCGAAGCGCTGACACCGACAATGTACTGATTCGCCGGCAATTCCAATTCGATCAACGAATCGTTGCTGAAGTAGTCGTCATTGGTGGCAATCTCTCGCCACTGTTCGCGTCCGTTCCCGTCGACGCCGACCCGCTCGTAAAGCCGCAAATTCGTATCGAGTGAGCTCGCATTGCTGAGCCGCTCGGCGATTGTCTGGATGTTGATCGTACCGGAACGCTCAAGTGTGAATCGGTACAGGTCGACATCGTTGCTCTCGGGGCGATAGAGGTATTGGCCGTTGACAATGTCCGATGGACTCGGAAACAACGGTTCGTTCTCGTCACCGGGGTTGAGCACAAATTGTGTCGACTGGGTCACCGGCTGAGGCAGATGATCGGCATACCCGTAACCCAGCAATTGGCCGACACCGAGGAACGCACCGCGGAAAAACTCACCGCCTAGCTGGTCATCCACCGAAGCGTCGAAGTCCTGGAAATCCATGACGAGCAATTCGTTGCCGGTATCGATCGAATCAGGGTCGACAACCGTTTGTCCGTTCGCGTCGAGTGGCCGCGTGGCGACTGTCACGCCTCCGACACGGCTCGACTCGGTCCCGTCGGCACCGGCCAATTCGCCGACCGCAATCGCGATGTACCGTCCCAATGGAGTATCGAATTCGTCGCTAGGGATTCCGTTGACCGCCGCATTGATTTCGACAAACTGGACGCCGAGGTATTCGCTGTACAGCGACAACACTTCGCGCACGCGTTGTTTCTGTTCATCGGTGATCAGGTTGAAATAGAGCTGATCGAGATCGGGCTCGGCGGGAATACCGCGATTGGGATCATCGCCGCGCCATGTTGCCTTGAAATCATAGAAAACCGTTGAGATCCCGGCTTCGTCGTCGCCGTCTCGGCGCCATACATCCAAAGGAACCGTTCGGTCTCGGCGACTGGGGTCATCGGGCCGAATGTTTCGAACGCCGGGAAACTCGGTACCGCCGGGGAATTGCAGCGCGTAATCGGTCGTCTCGATCTCGCCATTGAGCCTCAGAGATTCGATCGCCCCGGGGGCGCTGTTGAGCTGGGCACCAAGATTTTCTTCGCCGGTCATCGTGCCGGCGAACGTGTCGGCTGGGTCGGCAGTGATGGAAATACTCGTCGGCGCATCGGGAATGGGTCGATCCGATCCAATCCGCAACCGCGCCGATCCGCCGAGAAACTGTGACTGGTCCAGCGGATCACGCTGGCGTGAAAGCGCGGACGGAAATTCCAAACGTGCAACTCGAGTTACGGCGCTGTAGGTAACCGCACTGGGATGAATCGTCACATCATCGAGATTGCTGACCGTGTCGCGTGTGTAGACCAGCTCATAAAGCATCCGATCGGTCGCATTGGCAACGCTCTCGCTGAAGTGAACGTCGATGACATTGAGTTCCGGACTCAGCGTACCGTTGGCTTGACGTCGCACCGGGGTGGGCACCACAGCGGCGACCTGGGGCGCATTGTTGACGGAGAACTGGACGCCGAAATCGGTTCCATCTGAAAAGGATTCACCATCAAGATTGCGGAGCGCCAACGGACCGTTACCAAAAATCTCAATCTGGTAAGTGTCTTCGGGAAGCGTTTCGGCGAAGCGGAACACGACCTCGTGCGGTGTATCGCCCAATCCGACGAAACCAGGTTCGACGACGGTGTCGGTCGCACCCACCAAAGTAAACGGTGAAAAAGCGGTGTTCGTGATGACCGCATTGCCGTTGCCGAGTTCGAGCTGGGCGAACACCAGATTTGAGGCGTCTGGATCCGAGTTGACCGCAGCGATCAAGTCGTTCACCGTCGACTCTTGCCCCGGTGTCGAATCGAGAATGACCTGAACGCTGTTGGCCGAAACGTTCACGAAGGGGGGCTGCCCATTCAAGATCGCGCGGCTGATCGTGATCGTCGTGCCGATACCCTCCGGCCCGGCGGTCGTGGAGATGAACCGTGCCCTGGCCTGACCACCGGTGCCAAGGTCGGTGACAAATTGGGCCGCGTTGGCACCGGCCAGCACGACATCGATTCCCGAGCCAACGCTGGGACCGACCGGCAGCAGCGAAGGACCGCTGATCTGGTCAACTTCGACCAAAGCGGCGGCCGCTGCGTTGTTCTGGACCGCGGTGACCACGTCACGAACGACCGAGGGTCGACCAGGATTGCTGTTCAAATCGAGAATGATGACCCGGTCGGCCTCGTTGACCGTAACGTTGACGACCTGGGATCCCGTTCCGCGATCACTTGCCCGTAATCGGACTTCGATGCCATTTCCGCGAGCGCCGCTTTCGGCAGCCCTGAATTCCAACAGTGCGAGCCCGCCGGTACCGAGATCGGTGGTCGCAGTCGCCGCCTCAAAACCACGGTCCGCTCCGGCCCGCGTGATGCTGATCCCGTCGGCTACGCTCAGCGGATCCAGGTCCGATTGGTCATCGAAACGAAAAACCAGTTCGCGTGGCGAAACAGTCAGAGTCTCGCCGCCTCGGATCAACGCCCCTTCATTGGGCTGGATTCCGACCAGCTCGGGCCCGGCGAGCAGCTGTCGCTGTTCAAGCGTTTCGGAAAGCAGTCGCCGGTCCTTGCGGCGGCGCTTGTCACGAAGCCGCGCGCCGTACCGGCGATCGGCTTTTCGGGTCCCGTTGCGAACACTCGAGTCACGGAGAGTCATCAAGTTGCCTCGTTGTCATGTGCCAAATCATTTCGGCGATGTGTTTCTTCGATTCCGGCGCACTCGCTTGACCCTCGTGGTGGGCGCGTAAGCCTTCGATTTGGATTCGCTTCAGCCGCCCGGATCGCCGGCGCGGCCGAAAATCTAAGTAAAAAGACGTCAGTTACTTCATGGATAAGGTGTACCGATTCCAAAGCTAGAACCAGCTTCGGAGTGTAGTTGGCCCTCGCCATTACGCAACGAAAATCGTCTGTGGGACGGGGTTTAGGTCGGTTTGGCGCGATTGTAGGCCGTGTACCGCCCGAGCCGAGATCCAGCGGTGTTTGACGAATTGCTGCCCACGAAAGTTCCGGTATTGCAACGTTTCGAGTCACGTTGATACCGTCCCAGCTCCACCGGCCCCGGCTCGAAGGCTCGATGACTCATGGACGAGCAATCCATCGGCCCTCCGGCGAGGCCCTAATGCCACCCGTGTCAGGAAGACCGTAACATGGCGGTGCTGAACCATTTGCAAGCCAATTCAAACGCCCTCTCCCCTCCATTGGGGACCGGTCTCGGCCAAGTCGGCGGGCCCGCGAGGTTGCCACGACTGGTCGCGGCCCCAATCGCCATCGCCCTGCTGGCGATGACCGGTTGCCATCTCGCCGCCAGCGGTCAAAACGCGACCGGCGTCCGGTTGTTCGAGCAGGGCCAGTACTCGGCCGCACTGCAACAATTCCAGCAAGTGATCAACACCGATCCGGCCAACGCGGACGGCTACTACAACCTGGCCCGGTCCCAACACGAACTGGGTAAACAGCGACGGGATCTCCAGGAACTGACACAGGCCGAGGCGCTCTACAACCAATGCCTCGACCACGATCCCAACCACCTCGAGTGCCACCGTGCCCTGGCGGTGCTGCTGGGTGAAACGGGGCGTCGAGATCGCGCCTTTGCGCTGTTGAAAAACTGGGCCGCCCGGAATCCGAATTCAGCCGAACCAAGAATCGAATTGGCGAGGCTCTTCCAGGAAAACAACGACCCCAGCTCGGAAAAGAAGCACCTGGAAGATGCGGTCGAGATCGACCCGACCAGCGCCCGCGCGTGGCTTGCCCTTGCCCGACACCGAGAACAACGGGGTGACCTGCGTCAAGCATTACAGAACTATCAACAAAGCCTGGCTCACAATAATCTTCAACCGCTGGTTGCCGCGCAAGTCAGCGCGAGGGTCGCCGAATTGAGCCGTCAGATCAGCTCGGACTTCCAGTCGGCAGTCGCAGGGGGACGACTTCCAGTCGGCGGTCGCAGGGGGACAGACGCAAATCGCCGCACCTCCGAACTTTCAAAGCGGTTTCATTCGCCGGTAACGGTCTCCGGAACTCGTTTCGCTCGGCGGGGACTACGTATCGCGATTCGCTCGGTCGGGACGACGTGACTCGTTTCGCTCGGCGGGGACGACGTGTTTTGAATGTCCGCTCTCTTGAGGCGAGCACAGCGAGCTCCGGCCATCTCGACTCGCCGCGGCTCCGATTCGCGGCTCTTGCTGGCTCTGGCCTACGACGGCATCGCCAAAACCTCTACATTCTGCCGTTTCGGAACTGCCGGTTTTCTTCGGGATCCAAGTGGATTGGATCCGATCCTTGGTCCCGCCCAACATTGATCCGATCATGAAGTCGATGGAAAAGATTGTGTCGCTCTGCAAGCGGCGTGGATTCCTGTTTCAATCCAGCGAAATCTACGGAGGCGTCCAGGGTTTCTGGGATTACGGTCCGCTCGGAGTGGAATTGAAGCGGAATCTCAAAGAGGCATGGTGGTACGACATGATCACCAGCCACAACGAATTGGTGACTCCCCCTGATGCTCCTGGTTCCTACGAAATGGTGGGGCTCGATTCGACGATCATCATGCACCCACAGGTTTGGAAGTGCAGCGGCCACTATGACCTGTTCCACGATCACATGGTTGATTGCCGGGAGTCGAAAAAACGCTACCGGTTTGACCAGGTGCGCGGGCGGTGGGTCGAGTGCCGGGACAAGAAAGTATTCGTCACGACGATGGCGGAATCCGAAGATGAGCTGGATGAAGTTCGCCGCCGCGGAATGAAGTTCTTCAAGCTGCGCAACAAGGACGCCGACAAGATCACGATCGGCGGCGAATCGATCACGATCGACCGGCTCGATTCGACCAGCGATGTCCTCGGCCCGGACGCAAAGAAGCTCGACACGCTAACCGAGCCGCGCGAGTTCAACCTGATGTTCAAGACGACGCTCGGTGCCCTCGGCGGCGATGACGACGTCACTTTTTTACGCCCGGAAACCGCGCAGGGCATCTTCGTCAATTTCAAGAACGTATTGGACAGCAGCCGCGTGAAGGTTCCATTTGGCATCGGCCAGGTCGGAAAAAGCTTCCGCAACGAAATCACACCGCGCAACTTTACCTTTCGCTCGCGCGAGTTCGAGCAGATGGAGATCGAGTTTTTTTGCCACCCCGACCAGTCGCACGATTGGTATCGGTATTGGCGGGATCGCCGACTCGCGTGGTACACCTCTCTCGGTCTGTCGAGTGAGTCGTTGATCATGCGAGAACATCACGCCGCCGAATTGGCTCACTACAGCGTTGGTACAGCCGACATTGAATACGCCTTTCCCTTCCTCCCCGAAGGCGAGTACGGCGAACTCGAAGGGATCGCCCACCGCGGCGACTTTGACCTGCGCAGCCACATGGAGGGCAAACTCGACCCGGCGACCAGCCCGATGACGGTGGAACTCGGCGAAAACGGAAAACCGAAACATCGCGGCAGCGGTAAGGATCTGAGCTATCGCGATGAGGCAACCAACGATCGCTTCGTCCCGCACGTGGTCGAACCGTCGGCCGGTGCCGACCGCGGCGCGTTGGCGTTTCTGTGCGAAGCCTACACCGAAGATGAGGCGCCCGACGAAAAAGGCAACATGCAATCACGTACCGTGATGAAGCTGCACCCCCGGCTCGCCCCCATCAAGGCGGCCGTCTTTCCGTTGGTGAAAAAGGATGGAATGCCGGAGATCGCCCGCGATCTGTATGGTGAACTGAAGCAGGAAATGACGGTCTTCTACGATGAAAAAGGAGCGGTGGGACGCCGATACCGCCGCCAGGATGAAGCGGGGACCCCATTCTGCATCACCGTGGATACCGAGACGTTGAATGATCAAACCGTGACCATTCGTGATCGTGATTCGCTCGAACAGTGGCGCGTCAAGCTAGACCATGTCGCGACCGAACTGCGCCAGCGGACTGGATCCCGATAAACCTCCGCGTCCGCAGGACTCACGCTTCACGTGGATTGGGCAATATCGCGCAAGGGGCCCAAATCGCATTGAGCGACGCCAGGTGTTGTAAGATCATCGCGATACCACGTTCATTCGTGTGGAACGGAGCCCTTTGATGTTTCTTCGTCTCTTCGTCATTGCTGCTGGCATCGTCGTCTCAATCAACCTCTACGGAGTCGACCCGACATACATCTGGGGACCGCGCCGCGGTGGTCTGCAATCCGGGGCGCGTCTGCTCAGCGCAAGCGGCAAGCTGCAACCAGGTGATCCCATTGTGGTTGAATTCGTTCTCAGGAATACGTCGGACGAATCCAAAACGATCGTGATCCAGCAATACGATGACACCCACCCAACGTTGGGCACAAACAACCGCATCGAGCTGAACATTCTTGGAAGCTCACAACGTCGATGGCAGCACGAATTGGGACCGGGCGATCTGCTCAAGAAGCGGCAATATCGGGTGTCCGTGAGCACCGAGGGGTTGCCGGACGGTCAATACAACGTGACGGCGAACTCCGCATTCTGGTTGACGGTGAAACCGAACCACGGCACGGGCATCCCGCACTCTCGTCCGATTCCCGTCACGATCGGGAACCCGGAAAGGACCCAGCTCTCCAGTCCCGAACCCGACCTGATCGACACAATCCACTGGGGCGGTCAGGTCGCCGGACTGATGGCGGGCGCACGGATGCCCGACGGGAAGAGCCAATGGAAGAACGGCCAGCGCGTCGAAGCCCGAATGTTTCTGTATAACGCCAGCGAAAACGAAATCCGATTGGAATACGAAATCCCCGCCGCGGCGGCCAATTGGAATCTGCATCTGGAACACGAAAGCAAACAGTACGTGAGGCTCGACAGCACCTTCTTTACCGGCGTCGAGCCACAGATCCGAGCCACGGTGTCGGTCAAGCCCGGCGAAACGGTCCAAATCACCGGGCTCGAGCGAAAAGTCTCGATCGGCGGCAAGGAACCCATTGATCAATTGGTCTCCAATCCGAGCATTCAATTGTTAGAGGCGCCGGCGGAATTCCAATACGGTGATCCAAAGCGATTGATCGGGGGCAAGGGAAATTACACCTTCAACTCCGCGATCACGATTCATCGCGATGACATTCCCGATTTGACGATGGTGCTCAGTGCGGGCGGAATTCCCTTTTCCGTCAACGAGTCCGTCGAAGATTAGTGCGAGTGGAACGCGGGGCCTACCGCGAACGAATCAATCGCCTGGCCAACCACCCGCGTGGAAGGCCACTGTCGATGTCGATCGGATCCATCCCCGACTGCTCAGCGACGCTCGATGCCGCCATGCGTCCGCCGATCACCGCGCCTTCCATCGTCGCTGGCCACGCCGTGTCGATCCAGTCGCCGGCCAAATGCAGCCAGGGCAGGGGAGTGCGGGCAGGCGGGCGAATCGCTTCGACCTCGGGGCGAATTGAAAAGACCGAATTGGGATCCGTGACAATCCGGCTGCGCAGCAGCGTGGCGTGCTTCGCACTCTTGAACGCGTGACGCAACTCCCCCAGCACGGTTTCTACCAATTGCTTTTTTCCAAGCGAATTCGCCGCGCTCGATCCGCTGATCACAACCTGGTAGTAACCATTTGAATCTTTCGTCCGATTTCCGCACGGATCACGAAACACCCATTGGGCAAGGGTACCGACCAATACCGCGTGGGGTCGATCGGTGATCTCGCGATCGAACCAAAGGTGCAGGCCCGTGATCGGGGAAGCCGGAATCCGCGAAATGCAATCGAGGTTCGCAACGGACGACTGCGGCACAAGTTTCGAGACCGCATGCCACGGCACCGCCACGATGACATGCTCAGCATCGTATGCCGCACCATCGTGGGTATCGACAGTGGCCCCGCCTTTCGATTCTCGAACACGGCTGACTGCCCGGCCGGGCTGCACATTGACGCCAAGATTCCTGATTTGTTCAGTCATCTTCTGGCCGAATAGTTCGGCCAGAGGAATCTGAGGGACCAGCACGTCACAGGCACCTCGAGCAACTGCGAATCCGTCGATCATGACCTTCCGCACCATCGCCATGTTGACAAGTTCAACTCTCTCGCCGAGCGCACTGACAATGATCACGCTCCAAAAATCTCGGACGGTTGCCTCATCCTGTCCGGCGGCATGCAACCAATCACCGGCCGTGACGCTTTCCAGTTCGTCGCTCCGGCTGCGGAAAAGTCGCCACAAGCCACGTCTGATCTGGCGTCTCTGTTGGCGATTCAAATATTTCAATGCGCCCAGGGCCGGCGCCAGATGCAGGGGCGGTGGCAACCAATTGTTCGGAGCAAACCTGCTCGGCGGGTGATCTCGATGCAGGAACCAAAGTTCGCGGTAGCGTCGCATCGACTCCGCCAGACCGCATCTCGCCAGTAAACCGATCAGGTTCGTGCAGCAGCCCATCGCAACATGTTGGCAGTAATCGACCTTTTGGCTGGATGCAGGATCGATGAACGAACCGGCGCGGCCCCCGGTGGACTGTTTCGCTTCGAGCAGGGTGATCTGGAATCGATCACGACCGCTGCGCGCCAGTGCTTCTGCGGCCGAAAGCCCGGCCAGACCGCCACCGATAATGGCAACACGTGGGGTCATCGGCCACGCGCATCCCGGTGGCCCATTTCGATTGGCGGGACAGGAAGCCGGCGAAACATCGGGGGGAAAAAATGACGCGAAACGAGACCGAGTTGTTCGCCGGTGCTCAATCTCACTCGACGTTCGATGACCGAACCGGGATTGGCCGCGATCCGATCCAACAACTTTCGATACGTCCGCCACATCATGCTGAACATCGGCCGGCCGTCGCCGTCGAGAGAATCCCAAACCTGCCACCCGGAATCAAACAGTTTTCTGGCACGCTCGACCTCATCGAGCACGAGGCAACAGAAACGATCATCACCGCGCGGGGCGAGCAAATCGTCTTCGCCCAGTCCATGTTTCTCGTAATGTTGGCGCGGCAGGTAAATCCGTCCTCTTTCGGCGTCCTCGGCAACGTCCCGAAGGATATTGGTCAACTGAAAAGCGATTCCGCAATCGATCGCAGCTGATTCTGGGAGCGGTTCTTCAAAACCCCAGATGTGCAAGCAAGCCAATCCGACCGCCGAGGCAACGAGGTAACAATAATGTTCGACCTGCTCGTACGTATCGAATCGCGTCTTCTGTTGGTCCGCCAAAACGCCGTCAACAATTTCCAGCATGTAGCGAGTGGGAATGTCGTAACGGCGAGATGTGTCGCGCAGCGCCGGCAAGATCTCGGTAGCCCGCCGGTACAGATCGATCGGCCATCCGCTGGTCGTCCGTGACGAACCCGAAGGGAGCAAGCCATCGGGCAAAACAACGTGTTCCAAAGGGCCGTCGCCGATCAAATTCAACGCCGCAGCCTGGCGCCACCAATCAAGCCAACGGGTGCGAAGTGCCGCCGGCTCGACACAATCGCCAAGGTCGTCGGTCGTACGGGCAAAAGCATAGAGCGCACACATCGCCTCGCGCTTGGGTCGAGGCAGCAACCAAAACGATCGGTAAAAATTGCTTCCGCTACGACGCGAAATGCGGCGCACGTGACGGTAGCTGGTCGAAACGGAGATTTCCGCGGGCATTTGCTTATGAAAAGGCAGCGGCGTTTTGGTACCGGCCGCCACCGTGACGGATCGATTCGAAAACCCTTGCCCAGTTTAGCGGATCCGCGCTGTCGACCACGAGCATTCCGTGTATAGCTGGAATACATGCGTGATGAGAATTCCTTCCTCCAGGCGATCAGGGCAAATCGGCACGACGATGCCCTGCATCTCGTTTATGCCGACTGGCTCGAGGACCGCGGTGATATCAGGGCCGAGTATCTAAGGCTCCGTTTGGCCGTGAGCTATCTATCGATCGACCATGTCTGTCGGCCCGACATCGACGACCAACTCAGTCGGCTGCGCCGCCAAGCCGACCCCGCTTGGATTCGTGCCGTCGGTTCCATCGTGACCGCCATGTCCTGCTCGTGTTACCGAACTGGTGGCGCGCATCTCACGTCGACACAGCGGCTGCATAATGAGGTCCAGGACACTCAAGGTGCCGCATGGTCGAAACTGTGCCACGCGATCGACGAAGCAGTCTCCGACGGGCGAGAAGAATTTGTGCCACTGCAAGCGATCTCGCGGGAGCAGCGAGCCCAGATCGTGACGCTGCCCGCATCGATTGGAAAGTTGAAAAAGGTCCGTCGTTTGATTCTCTACGGCAGCTCGCTCAGTCGAATTCCTCCCGAAATCGGTGAGATGACCTCCCTGGAACGAATGGATCCGTATACCTCGTATCCACTTCACTGGTTCCCCTATCAGATAACTCGGTGCGAAAACCTTTCCGCCAGCACCGTCAGCACTCGCGCCCTTTACGGAAACTACAAGGCACGCCCCATGTTCCCTCCGCTGCGTTCGTGGCGCGAGCTTGCGAATGATTCTCCGGAATTTGTCCAGCTCTACGAGCGCCGCTGGGGACCAACCGCCCGGCGCCGCTGTTGCGTTTGTGATCAAACATACTTGGACGAGCAACAACACCGTGTCTGGATCTCACTTCGCGTCGGCACCGATGTGTTGCCGTTGCTGGTGAACGCATGCTCGAAGCAGTGTATCAAGGCGTTGCCGACCGGTGCCGACAATCATGTGCAGCATCCCCATCGCGGCGGACCATCGGTCGTGCAGCCAAGCCCGCACTTGTAATCTTCCCGTTCGATCCAGTCACAAGAGCCTCAGCGCGGCGCGGGCCACCAATCCCGCCTGATGCAATCGGCTGAGGGTCGGCCGCGAACCGAGCACGTCGAAGTCGATTCGCTGGATCGCCCGCAGTGTCGCCAACCCGCCATGAGCGAACAGTCTTACGTCCCTTGCCAGCCATCGGGGAACTCGCTCGGCCAAGGGCAGACCACGACGAAGGAATTCGTCGGCTCGCTCACACTCGCTGGCCAAAAGCTTACGCAACTCAACCGGCGTCGATCTCTCACGAAACATCTCCTCGCTGACGCCGAAACGCTGCATGGCGTCGAGCGGAACATAAATGCGGCCGACGGCATGGTCGCGCGAAATGTCCTGCCAGAAATTCGCCAGCTGCAATCCCGTGCAAATCTGATCCGACAGCGCCGCAGATTCATCGTCAAGACATTGACCCAGACAAAGCACGAGCCGCCCCACCGGATTGGCCGAACGACGACAGTAATCGAGCAACTCTTCAAAGTCGGCGTAACGCGTCTTTGTCTGATCCTGGCGAAACGCATCGAGGAGGTCGTCAAAGGGCTGCTGGGGAAGGGAAAATCGATCGATCGTATCGGCCAAAGCAATGAAAACGTGGTCATGCTGCGGTGTTGGCGCCGCCACGCCGGTGCGATGCCGAAACGTCGCATTGAGGCGATCCTGAAATCTTGCCAATTGCTCCAGAGCTGCTTGCCGGGAAGATGACTCGTCCGCCAAATCATCGGCGATGCGACAAAACGCATACAAGTTGTAAAAGGGCTGACGCATCCCCCGGGGCAAGAGGACACTTGCGACGACGAAGTTCTCGTAATGTGACCGGGCCAGCCGCCGCGTTTCCTTTTCCGCAGCAGCTAACGATCCCTCCTCACCCAGGGGACAATCGTGGTTAGACGACTTGGCGGTCTCGCGGTTATGCTGGAGGTGGCTCAAGATTATCCGACTGAGACATTGGATTACGAATGAAAATTATCCTGGCCGCCCCAAGGGGATTCTGCGCCGGCGTCAACATGGCGATCGAATCGCTCAATCTGACGCTGCAGAAATTCGGCCCACCGGTCTACGTTTACCACGAGATCGTTCACAACCAATATGTGGTCAACTCTTTTCGCGAGAAAGGTGCGATCTTTGTCGATAGCGTGGATGAGGTTCCCGACTCAAGCGTGCTGCTGTTCTCGGCACATGGCGTGTCGCCCGAAATCCGCAATGCGGCAAAACGCCGGAATCTTCATTCACTCGACGCGACCTGTCCCCTGGTGACGAAGGTACACCTCGAGGCGATCAAATATGCCAAGGCCGGTCACACAATCATTCTGATCGGGCACGACGGGCACGACGAAGTGATCGGGACCATGGGAGAAGCGCCCCATGCGATCGTGCTCGTGGAAGATGAACAGGATGTGGATCGATTGGAGTTCACCGACGACACGCAACTCGCGTATTTAACGCAAACGACGTTGAGCGTCGATGATGCCAATCGAATCATTCAGCGGCTTCGCGAGCGATTTCCGAACATTGTCAGCCCACCCAAGGAAGACATTTGCTACGCCACCCAGAATCGTCAGGAAGCCGTCCGTATCCTGGCCAAGGAAGCGGACGTGATACTTGTGCTCGGCAGCCAAAACAGCAGCAACAGTCAACGGCTTCGCGAATTGGCCGCTGAAGACGGGAAACCGGCCTACCTGATCGATGGCCCACAGGACCTGGACCTGAATACGCTCAGCCACGCCGAGAGAGTGCTGATCACCGCCGGGGCCAGCGCACCGGAATCGGTCGTTCAGGAAACGATCGATGCCTTGGTGAATCGATTCGATGCCACCGTCGATGTCGCGTCGATCCGCGAGGAATCCGTTCAATTCCCCTTGCCGAAACCGCTCCGCGCCTTCGCAGCCGAAGCTGAAAGCGGCGTGTGAGAGCGATCTCGCTTCGAGGCCGCACGATGCTAGGCTTTGTCTCAAAAGGGGTCTGACCCTCTCCGGGCAAGGCGCGATTACTGGCAAACTGGCTTGCCCTCCAAAGGGTCAGACCCCTTTTGAGACAAAGCCTAATATTCTCACCACGCGGTGAGCTGGTAAAACGACAAGCGTGAACCTCCGTCGGCCGGGTAATCTCTGTGAATCTAAGATTGGCGACCGGTGTTGGTCACCGCGCAAAAACAAGAATTGGAGACTCACGTGACCCCTCGCATCGTTCCGACCGGTGATGCGACCGCCATTTTGCCGGCGGGGGACCATCATTCACCGGTAAAGGTATTCGGCAACGAGGCCATCCGAAACACGTTTGACGACTTGTGCCTGCAACAGGCAATCAACTCGCGAGTTGCACCGGGTGTGACCGACGTGGTTCTCAATCCCGATGCGCATTGCGGATATGGTGCACCGATCGGATGCGTTCTCGCCTCACCAACGCACATTTATCCCGGCCCTGTGGGTTTTGACATCAAGTGCTCGATGAGTCTGTTGCAAACCGATCTGCCGGAATCGGCGGTCGCCGACAAGAAAACGCGTCGGGAATTGATTCACGCGATCAGCCGGCGGATTCCAACCGGTGCCGGAAAAGGTTCGCGCCATGTTCCCGCTGGTCGCAAGGTCGACGAAAAGATCGGCGCTGCGGCCATGATCGAAGGTGGATCGAAAGACGTTCTCGATTCGATCGGAGTCCCATCGCAATGGGTCGATCGATGTGAAGATGCGTTTCATGTCGGACACGACGATTCGTCCGAAGCCCTTCGAACGCGGTTGGAGGTGCTGCGCTCAAACAAAATGTTTTCGGGTTTCCGTGCCAAGGTGGAACAGCTCGGCTCGTACGGGGGAGGAAACCACTTCGGTGAATGCGAGATTGTCGAAGTGTCGGATGAAGAAGACTCACGGCACGCTTGCGAGGTCTTTGGTTTGGAAGATCGCAAGGTCGCATTTCTGTCACACTGTGGATCCCGGGGTGTCGGTCATCGATTGGCGAGCGGACAATTCAAGGCACTGGAAGAGAAGTTCGACGCCTGGGGTGTTCCCTATCCTGGAAACGACAAACAATTGGTCTACGCGCCGCTGGGTACCGCCGAAGCGGACGCTTATCTCGACGACATGGCGATGGGTGCGAATTTCGCGACCGTCAACCATTTGCTGATCAATGCTCTCGTTCTCGAAGCGTTCCAGGAAGTGATTCCCGGTACGACCGGCCGACTCGTGTACTTCATCAGCCACAACATTGCGCGCAAGGAGGTTGTCGGAAATCGAATGTGCTATGTTCACCGCAAGGGAGCAACGCGGGCGTTTCCGGCGGGGCATCATGCGCTCAGCGGCACACCCTTCGAAGAGACGGGCCACCCGATCCTGTTGCCAGGTAATCCACAGGCTGGATCGAGCATCATGGTCGCGTTGCCGGGTGCCGAGGCGAGTTGCTACAGCGTCAACCATGGTGCGGGTCGGGTGCTCGGCCGCAAGCGGGCGATCCGCGAGTTGGACCAGATGCAGGTCGACGCGTCATTTGACGCAGCAGATATTCTGACCAATTGCCGCCGCTATCCCAAAGACGAGGCGCCGGCGGCATACAAGGATTTCGACGAAGTTCTCAAGAGTGTCGAGACGGCCGGCCTGGCAAAAGAAGTTGCCCGGTTGCGTGCCCGTTTCGTGATCAAAGACGGCGGACCGGCAGACGATTGAACCGAGCGGGCGATTGATTCCGGTACCCCGGCGTCGGCTCACTCGGATGACACGCTCTGCGGCTTGCTGATTTCGGCGATACTGATCTGCTTCAACAGCGCGTCGGTCCCGGGGTCATGTCCCTGGATCATGATCGTGCCGGGCTCGAGCCTCAGCCCCTTGCGCGGATTTTCGTTGGACGGGCGATCGTCGTACCAATCGCTGACCTGGACCCCGCCCACCCACGCCGCCATTTTCGGCCCATGTGCGACAAGCACGAGCGTTGTCCACTGATCGACTTCTCCGGCTACCAGCCGCGCATCCTGGCGGCGAAAGATTCCGCCGGTTCCGCAATCGGCCGGCGCGAGCCGATTCCCATCCTTGGTTTCGTTGCTGAGTTGGCATTCGTAGCCCATCATTTCGTCGCCAGGAATGCAGCGAAAAAAGATTCCAGAGTTCATTTCGGCCGTCGGCAGTTTGTATTCGGCCAACATCACAAAATCGTCATACGAATCTTTCGTTTCCAGTTGGGTTCGCCCGCCCTTGACGTGCAACCATCCCTCGTCGGTTGAAGTGAATTCACCTGGCATTTCGGGGTACTTCGTCCACTTGGACAATTCCTCGTCCAACAGGCTTTGTAAACCGAGTGGGCGGAGACGAATGTTTCTGAATGCGACGCGACCGCTGTTGTGCTGCAATCCGATCCGGCCGGCCGGCAAACCGATGGGGTCGGTGTAGTCGGTTACGAGTTCGTCATCGACTGTGACCTGGAGGTGGTTGCCCTCGAGACGCATTTTCATCGTTCGCCATTGACCGGCGGGTTGTGGCGAATCGGACGATTCCGCCTTTTGGCGTTTGACGATACCCGCGGTAGGAAACGGATTGTCGTCGGGCGCGATGTTGACTTCGTAGCAATCGGTCGCCGGGTCTTCCGGATCGAGCGGCGTCCGCAAAAACACACCACTGTTGGTATTCGCATCGGCGTTGAACTCGAGAATCAACTCGTAATCCTGCCATGGCGTTGACGTGCAAAGCAAACATTGATCACCGCTGTCGACCACGATGCTCTTGTCTTCGATCCGCCAATTCGCCGCGCCGGCGATCTCCCAGCCGAACAACGTGTGCCCGTCGAACAAGCGGATCCAACCTTGAGCCGCATCGGTCGGCGGCAGCCGCGCCGCCAGCAATTCTTCGGATCCCGCTTCATAGCTTCGCGGCGCGGTGTCCGCGGGCTCGACCGCAGCCGACGAACCGGTCGGTGGAAGCGGGGCGGGGGCAGTCGCGTCGCGTCGGCAACCCGGAAACAGTGCCAACAGAATCGCGCACTGAAGAAACATGTATTCGCGCTGTGAGAAAAAATTCATTGGCCCGCTACCCATATCCATAGGTTTCAAAGTAATCATGCCACGCATCGCGAATCATCGCTTCTTTTTCCGGTGGCAATTGATGCTTGTTGGGTGTGTACTCGCGGTGTTCGGATTCCACCCACGCCTCAATTGTCCCTTGCACGGATTCGAAATCGCTCAATCGCAAAGTTTCGTAGATCTTTCGGAGCGTGCCACCAGGATCGCGGACCAATTCTTCGTAGCGCACGTCCATCAATCGGCTCGGATCGACCTGTTGGCGCTGGTTGCGAAAGGCAGCATACATTCTTTTCAAACAGGCGATCACATAGTCCTCGTTGTTGTCATCGGTGGGACGTTGAAGCCCCTGGACTTCATCGAGGCTACGCCACAATCGACATGTGGACGGAAACAGTTCCCTTGGGTCGCGCGTGATATGAATGAATTTGGCCTCGGGGAACTCTTTCGCCAAATAAGCGATCCGCCCGGTATGAGTCGGGCTTTTGATGATCAGTGGCCGACCGGTCACGAAGCTGACGGTCAATAGAAAAGATCGCAAGGTTCCCAACCACTTTTCGATCCTCGGTTCTTCGACACCTTCAAAGTCGAGATACTCCAGATCGACCGGCGGCTCATTCGGAAACGCCATCCGGCGATATGGCGAGGGGAGTCCCAGTGTCAGCAACGCAAACTCGTCCTCCTGGGGCCGGTCCCACCCCGCGGCCATGTTGTCCATCGGACGTTTTCCGGGAAGCATCCAATTGGCAAACCGTCGGAAAAACCATTCCGAGACCAAAAAGTGTTCCGGGGCAAAACATTGAAACGTCGAGGGGCTGCTGAGCCTCTCGTCCCGCACCATCAACTCGTGCAGCAGCGTCGTGCCGCTTCGCCAATGCCCGACAATGAACACCGGTGGGCCGTGCAGCTCGGCCTCGGCAATTTTCCGGCCGAACAACAGCTTTTGGAGTACGGCCAAGACCGCGTTGACTGCCGAGAACACGGTCACCCCGATCAACATCGGCAACCGGCTGGCGTGCACTCGGAACCGACCTTCCTTGAGAAGGCGAAACCAGGTCAACGGCCGCATGCCATGCCAAAATCGCGGCGAATAGAATGGGTATCGGTGGAACGTCGATCCCTTCAAGTCACTCGGCCCCTGCGCGGCCGGAGCGGGCTGCCCAGATCCGCCCGGAACACCGGAAACCGGATTGGTTGGTGCAGACGACTCGTGGGGTAACTCGGTCACGGAATTTTGTCGCAGATGATGGAATCGGACCGGAACCAAACCGTCGTGAACAATGTAGTTGACTACCGTGCGAAGGTGCAGCGGGATATTCTGCTGACATCCCGCACTTGGCGTCATACCCCCCACCGTAACGATCGCACACCGGCTGGAATTCTCGATAGGAACTCCAAATCTTTCCAGCACACCCGTCGCGAGGCGGCTTCCAGATCGATCGGTTGTCGATCGACCCGCTAATCAACCTTTTCACTCAAAGCAACCATGTCTTCCTCCGCAGACGCGACCCGGCCTCCGACCGATGAGTTGTCGATCGCCGATTTGCAACGCCACATCCGCCAGATGTATTTCGATAAAGACGTGGCTCGGGGGATCGATGGCACCTTCATGTGGTTGATGGAGGAGGTTGGCGAGCTCGCTTCGGCCCTGCGAGGGGATGATAAACAGAATCTGGCTGAAGAGTTCGCGGATGTGATCGCATGGTTGGCGACGATCGCGAACGTCGCGGATGTCGATCTCAATCAAGCGCTGCTTGCGAAGTACGGTCATGGTTGCCCCGGTTGCGGCCGCCTGGTTTGCGAGTGCCCCAATTCCGAAAAGCCGTAGTCGGTGATGCGAACCAGATTGACGAATCACGCTGAGCAAATGAAATCCGATCAACAAGCATGGCTTGGTCGGACGATGACGATGACGCTGCGTGAAGCGTTGCGTCTGTTGCTGCTAATCACGGCCGTCTTCGGCATGTTTGCCCCTCGCGGCAACGCCGATGCACAATCGCTCGAAGCAACGCAATCACAATCCAGCGGAGTACGGATCGGCATTGAAGGCCATTATCGAGTCGGACGGTGGACCGGTGTTCGATTCGGCGGCAATCAAAGGGTCGATTCGATCGAGACCCGCGATGGCGATGGCGTTCAGGTCCAATACGATCAACCACGACCGATTGACCTCGACCGATGGGGATATGTGATTCCCGGCAGCGAAGCAGCACCGCTGGTCCTACGCAGCGACGGCGCCGTGGTTGCCACGACCAGGTTGCCAACCGAAGGTTCACCATCGCGCGGGGACGCCATGATCCCATTGAAGATGCGGTGGATCGTTGCGATCGGTGATCCGTTGGAAGTCGAATCGATCGGAGCGAACGAGATTCTTGAACGTGACGCGCAGATCGCCGTTTCGATCCCGAAGCAACCCGGAGGATTTCCCGACTCCGCCCTCGGGTACGACGGAGTCGATTTGATCCTGATTGGCGGCAGCAGTTCCGACTTGCTGCGGGGCCTGAGCGAACCGCAAAGGCGCGCGATCTCGGATTGGATCATCGCCGGAGGCCGTGTGCTTTTGACGCTCGGTGAATCGGCGCCGGAATTGGTGCAGGCCGCGCCCTGGCTGGTGTCGCTGCTGCCGATTGCCGAGATCGTGACCACGGAAATCGACCCTTCAGCGTTGGAAAGTTACACATCGACGCAAACGCCATTAGAACCTTTTGTCGGTGCGAAATTGCCGAAGGACAAAGGTCGGATGTTGATCATGGGCCGCACGTCGCGCCGCGTCAGCACACCCTTGGCGGTGGACTACAACGTCGGCTTCGGCCGCGTCACGGTCGTTGCCGCCGATTTGGATAACGACGCGTTTGCGCGCTGGCCGGAGCGTCTTGACTTGATCACCCGTTTGACCGGCACGATCTTGATTCCTGAACCACCTCAAGAGCAGCGGCGACAGCGCAGCCGGTCGACGGCTTACGACGATTTGGCGGGGCAGTTGCGTTCCGCACTCGACCAGTTCGGGATCAAGCGGCAATTTGGGTTCTCGCTGGTATCTCTGATTTTGATGGCGTTGATCGCCGCAATCGGTCCGCTTGACTTCTTGCTCATCAACCGGGTGCTCGGACGCCCGCTGTTGGGATGGCTTACTTTTCCAATCGTGGCAATCGGATTGTCGATCGTGTTGGCATATCAATCCAAACCGGTCGCGACAGCTGGCACGTCAACCAGTGGGACATCCGATGTTCCACTTCATTACAACCGGATCGAGATCTTCGACTTTGATGCGAACCACGGAATTGGCCGAGGTTTTGCGACCAATTATTTGTATGTGCATGGGGCCGCGAGGTTTGACATCACTGTCGAAGAAACAGAATCACTGAGTGCCGTTTCCAAAACGATGGATGAGATGGTGACCGTTCCGTTCGGGTATGCCGGCGAATCGTTTGGTGGAATTCAAATTGCGATCGAGGACAGCCGCTTGCCGATTTACCAGGTCGAATTCGATATCGATGGCTCCGGGGATGGCGCGGAAACCAGAACCTCGATGAAGGGATTGCCCCTCGCATCTCGCAGCAGCAAGTCGATTGCAACCTATTGCCGGTTCGAGCCGAAATTTGCCTCCGACGTCGTGATGGATTCGCGGCCCGGAAGCGAATTGCTGCAAGGCGAGTTCACCAATCCGCTTCCAATCGATGTGCTTGACGGGATGCTCGTCTACCGTAATTGGGCATACCTGTTGCCAACACGATTCCCCGCTGGTGCAGCGATAGCGCGCGTCGACACCCTCCGCCAGAAGAATTTCCGATGGCGACTTTCCCGTCAGGAAGCACTTGGCAGTTCGACCGAGACCGAGGCCTGGGATCCGACCGACAATGACTCGCCCCATCGCATCGCCGAAATGCTGATGTTCCATGATGCGGTGGGCGGCACCCGTTACACCGGCTTGCGGCATGACCCCCTTTCCTTCCTGGATCTCAGCCACGTGCTTGCTGATGATCGATGCTTATTGGTTGGAAAGGTCGACGAAAACCTGACTCGAATTTCGGCCACCGATCGCGGAAACGACAAAGACACCTCAGGCACGACGCTCACCCTGGTACGCGTCGCGTTGCCGGTCCGAAAAGCCGGACGCTATCGAAGTCTGAGTGATTGACACTTCCAACTGGATAGCCATCAACGCAGCCATCCGGTCTCTCTCGCTGAACTCTATTACTGAAAACCATCTGTGATCAAAACTGTCGACCTGACGAAAAAATATGGTGACGCATTCGCCATCAAGAGTATCGACCTCGATCTTGAGCCGGGCGATCTGTTTGGGTTCATCGGACCCAATGGTGCGGGCAAAACCACCACGATGCGGATCATCGCCACGCTGCTCGAACCGACCTGGGGCGAAGCCTACGTGTGCGAGCACAGTGTCCACACGGCGCCCAAGGAAATCAGGCGGCTGGTTGGGTACATGCCCGACTTTTTTGGCGTCTACGATGACATGACCGTCGTCGAATATCTGGAGTTCTTTGCGGCGTCCTACCGGATCAACGGCGAGACGCGAAGGAAACGGGTCGATGAGATGTTGGACGTCGTTGATCTCGATTTCAAACGTGACGCCTTCGCCAACACGCTCTCACGTGGCCAAACCCAGCGGCTTGGTTTGGCGCGGACGCTGCTGCACGACCCGCAAGTTCTGTTGCTCGATGAACCTTTGTCGGGTCTCGATCCGCGCGCACGAATCGAAATGCGCAACTTGCTTCGAAAACTCGGTGAACTGGGAAAGACGATCATTGTCAGCAGTCATATCCTGCCTGAACTTGCGGATGTCTGTAACAAGGTCGGCATCATCGACAAGGGTGAGATGAAACAGAACGCGACCAAAGCGGAAGTCATCCGTATGGTTCGAAAGCATGCCGTGTTGGTGATCCAACCGGCGGCGCGGGAAAAAATGGAGGCGATCGCGGCGCTGCTCAATGGGCACGAAAAGGTCCAGGCATGTGAACCAGGCGATGATGCCATGCGGGTGGTGCTCAAGAGCGAGGTTGAAGATTACAGCGACTTGCCAAAGTTACTTATCAACAACGGGATTGACCTGCGACGCTTCAGCGAGGAAGAACTCGACCTGGAAAGCGCCTTCATGGCTTTGACCAAGGGGACCAGCAACCGCATGTAGAAGGTTTCTTGTGCAGCGACGGGGCTGAAGAACTAGACTTATCCTCACATGGGATGCTGTTCAGCCCGCTGGGGATACTGAAGTCCGGATGCTCCAGTGGTGCCTGTGCGGAATTGCGATCCACTCAACCGACCACGTTTACGAGCACCGGCGGCGATGCCACGTCATTGGTACATCAAGACAAAAGGGGGTCCCCGAGGACCCGTTACTTCCAAGGTGCTGGTTCACCTGGCCGACAAGGGAACGCTGAAACCGAAGTCATTGGTCAGCGACGACGGCGAATCCTGGTTTCAGGCGAAACACATCGAGGGACTCGAATTCCACGAAGCGATGTCCAAGCGTTGGCATGTCCGGACCAAGCGCGGAGACGCCGGCCCGTTTTCTCTGCCGAAGTTGGCGAAGCTTGCCAAGCAGGGCCGCCTACACCCAAACCATGCGATCAGCAGTGACGGGAAGAGTTGGATCAAAGCCAAACGGCTCCCGGATCTCGTTTTTGACACGTCGCATGTGGCGAAGAATCATGATTCGACCCCGGCGGACCAACCCATTTTCGTCGCCGGGGATTGATCGACCCGCTATGACGATACAGACGCCGTTTTCGCGTCGGTCTCGGCTTCGTCCCGTCGCGCCAGCCGGACGACCAGTTGCTCGAGCAGGAATCGGTCGCGCCCATCCGCACTGTGGGTACCCTTGAGCCGGAGGTCGGCGTCGAGCAGCCATGGCAACAATTGTCGCGCCCGAGTTCGTCCCAAACCTCGCAGCTGTGTTTTCGCCTGCTGCATATCGTAAGGCCGCACGCCGACAGCAGCGAGCGCATCCTCCAGGCGAAAACTGCGCCCGCTGCGTTCCCAGTGCTCGATCATGGCGGTGGCCATTGCAAACCGGCGCAACGACCATGCGATCTGCGGTAATAGCGAGATCGGCTTTTGCCCGCCGCTGAACAGTTTGTCGAGCTGTCTCAGCGCCTCCGCAGCGTCGCCGACCGCCATTGCGTCGGTGATTTGCCAGACCGTCTTGCCCTGCCATCCGGCGACCAAATCCCGCACCATGTCTTCGTCAATCTTCTTCCCCCGCTCGAGATAGAGGGCGAGCTTGGCAAGTTCGGTATCAAGCATGCCGATATCATCACCCACCATTTCGACCATCGCGTCAGCCGCACCTTTGGAGAGTGACGTGTCATGACGGGAGGCAATGTAGCCAGTGAGAAACTTGCGACGTCCAGCCGCAGTGACACCCTGCTTGGTATCGACGGACGAACCACAGGCAACCAACAGATGGTCCTTCGACAGGCTTTTGTAGACACGCGTGTTGGCCGCCATCGCATCGAGCTCGAGAATCAAACGACAGGCGCTACCGGGATGAGCGATGTAGTTTTCGACTTTAGCCCGGTGGTCGCTTAGAAATTTGTCCGCACCGCGGATAATGATCGCGCGCTTCTCGCCAAGATCAAACAGTGACGCCGTGGCCAGATCGTCGCGAAGATCGGACCAATGCGTCGACTCACCCTCGACTTGAGTCACGTCTGCGTCGCCGCAGAGAGCATGCAGCACCCACGAGCGTAACGTTGCGTCGTTTCCGAACACCGCCGCCACGTCGAATCCGGTTGACGGCCGCTCGGCGAGAAACTCGAAGGCATGAATCTTTGACATGCCCACACCATAGCAACCGAAGATTGCAGTCGCGACCGACTCGCGTTGAAATCACCGTCGCGCCTTGCCGACACGACGACGACTTACTTGAAAGCAGCTTCGGGACGCTGTGCGGTTTGCCCATCGGAGACCGGAAGTTCGCCGCCGGTCAGCGGTTGAAATCCGCGGATGCGCGCCCGGGGGGCGAGTCCCTGGGCGTCGATCGGTTGATCGAGGATGTAGGTCCCAACGTTGCCCGCATGATCGGTTGCGTCAATTCTCAAATAGAGTTGGCGCGGCAACTGAGGATCGGCTGGCCAAACGTAGTCGCCGTCGTTACGAAGCCCCGCGGCGATCGTGGTCCACGGACCATCGACCTTATCGCTGAAGGAAAGGGCGATCGGTCGCTGCGTCAGATTGGCGTCGTCGCATTCGTACTGGATGACCAGCGAACCGATCCGATTGCCCTCGCCGTATCGAGCTCCCGAAATCCGGACTTTTGGCTGCGTCTTGTCGACAACGACGACGATATCCGGTGACTCGCCACTGAGCGGCCGCGGGCTCGCCAACCCGTTTCTGCTGATCACGACGATACGAAAACCGAATACACCGGCCTCCTTCGTCTCAATATCAAAGGGACTGCGGACGTCGGGGTCGCTTCCCCAAAGATCCCAGCTTCTTCCGCCATTGACCGTCCCGTACAACTCGATCGCGTCGACTCCCTGTGTGCCCACCGCTTCCAATTCGTAATCGAGGCTGAACCGCTCGCTGTCGCTGTAGCGAACCGGCGCGCGTCCAGCGGTCATGTCCTCGGCCGATCGCATGGAACGATAACGATCCTTTGCATCCGAGACGTCATCAGACGTTTCGCCCCGGGGCGAGGGGATTTCCTCGGGGTCGCGATTGGGCACCGCTGACTTCTCGGACAAGGGCCGCAAGGCCTCCGCGGCACTGTTTGGACGACGTGGCGGAACCGGTTCACGTTTGTCAGCCCCATTTGTTTCAGGCCTTGCTTGTGTTTCAGGCCTTATTTGCGACGGCGAATTCAAGCCGAATCCGTTGCTGATCTGGTCGGCCGTGGCCGGGTCCGGCAGCCCGCTCTGTGCCGCTGCGGCTGTGCCTGCAGGTGAAGCCTGCATCGACGAAGGTCCCATCGCGGGCGGCTGATTCATTGCGCCATTGGGAGGCAGCTGAAACAATCGATCGAACAGACCGGGTGCTGCAGGCGCGGCAGGGCTCGTGCGCTGGGCATTGTGCACGAGAGGCGGCGAAGGTGTTGGTCGATTTGTCGGTGGCGAATTCGTCGCGGCGCTGCTCGGCCCGTTTGAACGGACAAAACCAGGCGAGCGGACCGAACCGGGTGCGGGAACCAGGCTCGGTGCAGGTGCGGTTGCCCCTATCGGGCCGGCACCTCGAAATCCATCCAACGCCGACGATGTCGGCGCTCCGGGAATGTACCCATGGGCGCGCATCAGATTGGGCCGTGGCGTCGGATTGTTTCGATCGAGTTGGATGACGGGATTGGCGACCACCAAGGCGTCGGTCTCGTCTGAGGCGTTCATCCGGAACGGGGCGGGATGGGCTTCGAGGCTACCGCCCGGCGCGGTCGCGTAACGATCCTCGGGCGCCGCCGCCAACCGGGGCCGGCGGATCAATCGGCTTTCGACGCTGCGGTTACCCGGCGTATCGGAAGCCACCAATTGCAACGAGAGTTGTGTCCAACCTTTCGGAGGGGTGAATTGCAGTTTTCCGTCATCCGGCAATCCGCCGACGTCGACGGGTTTCCATTGGTTCGAAATATCGGTCACGTATCGCAGCTGGATGTTCTTTAGCGGCGTTGCATCAGTGATCTCCAACACGGCGTCGATCCGTCCATCGGGATCGGCCTCGGCCTGAAGCGCAACTTGCGGTTTCTTCGTGTCGATGTAGACCTTCAATTGCGATTCAATGTCGCCACTCGGATGGGCGCGGCCTCGCGAATCCATCGTCCGGGTCGCAAACCAGTATTCGCCGTCCTGGTCAGCCGTGAATTGAAAGTGCTTGTCGGCGGAATCGGGGCTCTTTCGAGAGAGCAACTTCCACGAGCCGGTGCGGCCGCGCGAAAAATACAAGTGAACTTCGACAGGAGCCGCCCCGCTCGAATCAACCGAGAAAGGAATCGTGAAGGAGCGCGAACCGAGGATGAAGGAATCGGGGCTCGGTGGATCGACGTCTGGGGTTGGGTGGATCGTTCCCTGCTCGAATTGCTGGGGGCGGGGCAGCAGCGGCGCGTTGCCGCCGGTCACCTCGACAGCAACCGCTGTGTCGATCAGCATGAATGTCGCGACCAGCTCAACGACGCCGAACATCGCCAACACCGCGAACAGGGTCGTTTTTGTGACCACTTGCATTTTGTCGGCCGAACCTCGAACGCGGAAGAAAGTCCTACGGAAATGGGAACCGAATCCCACTTACTCGCCTTCGACCGTTTTCGCGGGATTCTTGAGCGATTTGAGCCCTCCGGGCGATAGGATCAGCAACGGGTCGACCGCCGGGGTGTCGATCCGCCAGATGTGAATCAACCGTCATGACCACTATTCGCTATCAATACGATGTGATCGTCATCGGCGCCGGGCATGCCGGCACCGAAGCGGCCGCTGCCGCTGCGCGGCTCGGAGCGAAAACGGCCCTGCTGACGACCAACCTCGACACCGTGGGACAGATGTCCTGCAACCCGGCGATCGGTGGAGTCGCAAAAGGCCAAATCGTTCGCGAGGTCGATGCACTGGGCGGATTGATGGGCCGGGCGATCGATGCGACCGGAATCCAATTTCGGCTGCTCAATCGTCGCAAGGGACCGGCGATGCACAGCCCTCGGGCCCAGGCAGACAAGAAGGGATACCAGCAATTCATCAAGCAACAGATTGAACTACAGACGAACCTCGATCTAAGGCAAGAAACCGTCGAGGATTTGATCACCGAAACCGACGGCACCCAGACGCGAGTGCTGGGCGTGCGGGTTCGTGGGAATGCCGAGTACCAGGCCCGCGCTGTTGTCCTAACCACCGGAACGTTTTTGCAAGCCATCATGCATACCGGTGATGCCCGGACGGCCGGCGGCAGGGCAGGGGAGGGGACCACAGCGGGAATCAGCGGCGCGCTCGATCGACTCGGCTTCGAAGTCGAACGGTTCAAGACAGGGACGCCTCCGCGGCTCAACGCCCGCACGATCGACTTTGCACGTGTCGAAGAGCAGCCCGGTGATGATCAACCGCAACCTTTTTCGTTTCTCACCGATGAGATCAAATGCGACCAGTTGTCGTGCCACATCACCTACACCAACGATGCCGTGCACGATTTGATTCGGGCCAATTTGGACCGTGCGCCGATGTACAGCGGACAGATCAATTCGCGCGGGCCACGCTATTGCCCGAGCATTGAAGACAAGGTCGTGCGCTTCAGAGAAAAGCAAAGTCATCAGTTATTCCTCGAGCCCGAGGGTCGAAACACCGAGGAAGTCTACGTCAACGGGATCTCGACGAGTTTGCCACGCGACGTCCAGGATCAAATGTTCAAGATGATTGCGGGGCTCGAGAACGCGGTCATCATGCGGTACGGCTACGCGGTCGAGTACGACTTTTGCCCACCGACCCAGCTTTGGCCTCACCTCGAATCCAAGTCGGTCGATGGACTCTACTTTGCCGGACAGATCAACGGCACAACCGGCTACGAAGAAGCTGCGGGACAAGGACTGATCGCAGGACTCAACGCCGCCCGCAAAATCAGCTCGAAAGAGCCCTGGGTCCCGAGCCGGGACCAGGCCTACATCGGTGTGCTCGTGGACGATTTGGTCACGGCCGGAACCGACGAGCCCTACCGAATGTTTACCAGCCGTGCCGAGTACCGGTTGCTCTTGCGTCAGGACAACGCCGACCGCCGTCTGACTCCCACGGCCGACGAACTTGGTTTGATTGATCCCCTGAGACGCGAACGCTATCGCGAAAAAATGACGCAGATCGAATCTGCCCGTCAATTGCTCGCAAGTTCGCGCGTCGAAGGGACACCGGGCGACGTCTATTTGCGGCGTCCCGAAGTCGGCTGGGACGAGATCTGCGACCATGTCCCCGAGTTGAAACAAACACCGCCGCCGGCCGCCGAGCAATGCTTGTACGACATCAAGTACGAAGGTTACATCAGTCGGCAGAAGATGGAGGTGGATCGACAACATCGGCTCGCCGAGAAGAGGATCCCACAGAGTTTCGATTACGGTGCCATTGGCCCATTGCGCGTCGAAGCGAGAGAGAAGCTGACGAAGATACGTCCTCTCAATCTTGACCAGGCCAAGCGGATCAGTGGGATAACACCCGCCGATTTAGCGTTGGTTCTCGCTCACTTGGAGAATCGGTCGAAGAAAGAGCAGGAACTCAGATGATTTTTTTGCGGAAGTGTCGGTTCCGCGTTCGATTCGCAGTGCGAAATTTCTTTTTTGCTTTTTGACACGACCAAACGCAGTAAGCCTAAATTGGGAATGGACTTACGCAATTCAAATCGATCTTGACCCACGAGCAGGAATCGATAGAATTCGTCGTCGAGGCAAGCTTGGCAAGGCAGAGAGACTCGGAGTTTCTTGCCACCTACGTTCTTCACGCAAACTGACCACGAAATGTGCTAGTGCGGTAGAACGGGGAGTTTGCTAATTACTGCCTCATGGTGGATGGTTGAGTTGGCTGCGCAGGGGAATAGGTGCGTTGACGAAGACCTTGAATTGATCGAATTATTTGATTGATTCTCACCAAAAATGTCCGCTTCAGCTTGTCCAGATCGGGATTATCTTCCTTGGGCGGCGGGGCAACGATTCAATTACGGCTAGTCATGCAGGGAGGATGGTTTCCGCCATGACCACCAAAACGGTCTTCACGACGGGCGAAGCAGCCAAGATTTGCAAAGTCAGCCAGCAGACAATCATTCGCTGTTTTGACAATGGGTCGCTTAAGGGCTTTCGGGTACCCGGAAGCAAGTTTCGACGGATTCCGCGTGAGCAGTTGTATCTGTTCATGAAAGACAACGGGATTCCAACCGATGCGCTGGAAAGCGGCAAGAAGAAACTATTGATCGTCGATGACGATCAAGACCTGGTCGACTTGATCCAGGACGGATTTGAACGGGACGGTCGTTTCGATATTCGCACGGCCAACAACGGCTTTGATGCCGGAATGGGCGTCAAGGAGTTTCGGCCCGATCTTGTTGTCCTGGACGTCATGCTCCCCGACATCAACGGCAAGGAGGTGTGCCAGCGTGTTCGCAGCGATCCTTCGATGGACATGGTGAAAATCCTGTGCATTTCGGGGATGGTCGAGCACAGCAAGGTGGATGGGCTGAAGGCGGCCGGCGCGAACGACTTCATGCAGAAGCCCTTCGCGATCGAAGACCTCGTCAGCCGCGCCTGCGATTTACTGGAGATTGAACGCAGCGTGGTTGGTTGACGTGAGCAGCGATCCTTCGCTGAATCCCGCCAATCCAGGGTACTCCCAAGACGGTCACTCCTCGTGGTCACGATCCGGGGACTCACGCGCCGCCGGAGAGGATCACGGAAACACCAATCGGGACATCACGGAAAGGACGAGCCCGATGGGATTGCTGCCCTGCTTGCGACGCGGCTGCGATCGCTGGTGGCTGCCGCGTACGCTCGAGGCGACCGAAGCAATCGGACAACTGCTGCTCTGCGGCAGCCGCGGATCGGGTCTCGATAGGGCGACCCGGGCACGGATCGTACGTACGGTCGAAACCGATCCCTCGCTAACGATTTTTGCGGCACTCAGCTTCAGTGGCGATTGCGCCGAGCCCACCGACCTGGTCGACTGGCTCGTCACCCACGCGACTGGACGATTCGCCAGCGGAGACGCTTATCTGGGTGCTCCACCGATCACTCCCTTGATCCAAAGACGCTGGAACAAGCTTCGTGATCACTTTCGCACTCTTGCGTTCGAACGTTGGATCGACGATGCGGCATTGTGGTTGGAAGTCACCGGGCCTCAGGTCTCCAACACGTGGCGGGAACAATGGCCGAAGTTGCGCCGGCCCAGCAATGGGCCAAGTGAAGTACCGGAGACATCGACCAACTGCATGCTTCAGCAACTAGCGAGGATGATACAGCGTCAAAGGTCGATGGAACAATCATTCGACGACCGCGTGCAAAAGAGCAAGCTCGGCGCGCTCAAGCAATTGGCGTACGGCTTGAGCCACGAGATCAATAATCCGCTGGCAAACATTTCCACGCGTGCCCAGCAATTACAGCGGGGGGAACAGGACCGAGCGAGAGCCGCAACGCTGCAGCGGATCGTGGACCAGGTCTATCGGGCACACGAAATGATTGCGGATTTGATGTTCTACGCGAACCCGCCGGACACCGTGCTGACGAAAAGTGATTTGAATCCCGTTTTGCAACGTGTGGTCGCGTCGTTCGAGGAAGAGGCTGAGCGCCAAGCGATTCGTTTTGAGGTCATCACTCCGGACCAACCGAGTCTGTGCGAAGTCGACGCAAAGATGATCGAAGAAGCGGTGCGTGCCCTGGTGCGAAACGCCGTCGAGGCGATTGGTTGCCAGGGGACGGTCGTCGTTTCGCTCGTGCGTGATGAAGACCGCATCATGATCCATATCGCCGACAGCGGGCCAGGGCTTTCGGATGACGCGAAAGAACACGCCTTTGATCCCTATTTCAGTGGTCGCGAGGCTGGCCGCGGACTCGGCCTCGGACTCTGTCGCGCTTACCGAATAGCGCGTCTGCACCGAGGTGATATCACGATTGCCGGTGGTCCAGCTGGCTGTGTGACGTCGATCGCGCTGACCGCTTGAAACGGCCCCGCGAGCCCTTCGCAATGCGGCCATTGGCCTACTGGTCCATCGTGCGGCGATGGCCGATAATCCGCCAGCGGCAACACCGCGAATACCCGGGCGGTAACACCGCGAATACCCGGTTTGTCAGTATCCAAACGCCAAAGAAACATGCTCGACTCCGCTCTGGAAGTAATGCGGCTCCAATCCAGTGGCGAGGCTACGGCAATGGAAATTGCCGAGTCGGCGCTGGCGAGTATCGAGGATTCCCAGACATCGGTTCATGCGTTTACTCACGTCGATCGTGAACGGGCATTGATTGCTGCGGCGGCAGTGGACGCGAAAAGAAAAGCGGGCCACACGATGGGCGCGTTGGCCGGCGTGCCGGTTGCCGTCAAAGACGTGCTTTGCACGAAGGACATGCCGACAACCTGCGCATCGAACATGCTTCGCGATTTTCGCCCTCCCTACGATGCCACGGTCATCGAAAAGCTTCGCATAGCCGACGCAGTCATCGTTGGCAAGACGAACATGGACGAGTTTGCGATGGGCGCCAGCACGGAGACAAGTGCCTTTGGGGTAACTCGAAATCCTTGGGACACCACGCGCATTCCCGGCGGCAGCAGCGGCGGTGCAGCGGCCTGTGTTGCCGCTCGAAGCGTCCCGCTGAGCATTGGGACCGATACCGGAGGCTCGATTCGCCAACCCGCCGCCCTGTGCGGTGTCACCGGATTGAAACCGACCTATGGCAGGGTCAGCCGTTACGGTCTGGTCGCTTTTGCCAGCAGTCTCGACCAGGTCGGGCCGATCGCGTGGACGGTCGAGGAGGTTGCGTTGTTGCTCCGGGTGATCGCCGGGTTCGAGCCCCGTGATTCCACATCGCTCGACCTTGAGGTTCCCGACTATCACGCCGTGCTGCAATCGAATGACTTGCGCGGAATTAAAATCGGCGTCCTGCGTGATGCATTGGACAACGATGGGATCGACGAATCGATCCGCAACGCCGTGATCGCGTCGGTCGATGTCTTTCGATCCGCCGGCGCCGAGATCGTCGACGTGAATCTTCCGCACAGCGAATACTGTGTCCCAACGTACTATGTGATTGCACCGAGCGAGGCCAGCAGCAACCTTTCGCGGTACGACGGCGCCCATTATGGTCATCGCGCCGAGCAGCTCGATCCAGACAAAGCCGAGCAACTCGGACCGCTTGTGGCCACCTACTGTCGCAGCCGTGCCGAAGGCTTCGGAAGCGAAGTCAAACGCCGCATCATGGTTGGGACCTACGCTCTCAGCGAGGGCTATGCCGACCAGTACTACAACCAGGCGCTCAAGGTGCGGCGATTGATCAAGGAGGATTACGACGCCGCCTTCACGCAGGCCGACCTGTTGCTCGGACCGGTGACTCCGTCGCCCGCCTTTGGACTCGGTGAGAAGATCGACGATCCGATTCAGATGTATTTATGTGACCTGTTCACGGTGGGAGCCAATTTGGCCGGTATCCCTGCCCTCTCGTTGCCGGCCGGGCTCGATGCCGATGGTTTGCCGCTTGCGATTCAGTTGCAGGCACCCGTGCTTGAGGAATCACGTTTGCTGTTTGCCGGTGCCGCATTTCAATCGGCCACCGATCATCACAAACTTCGCCCCGAAAAGAAGATTGGATCATGAGCACGCCATGACCAACACCGACGGCTATCCCACCGAAACGATTATCGGTCTCGAGGTTCATGTCCAATTGAAAACCGCGACCAAATTGTTTTGCAGCTGCAGCACCGAGTTCGGCGCTCCGCCCAACACCCACGTTTGTCCGGTATGTCTCGGATTGCCCGGCGCCTTGCCAGTCATGAACGAGCGCGCGATCGATCTGGCAATCCGCGCGGGTCTCGCGATTGATTGCTCGATTCCGCCGGTGACCAAGTGGGATCGCAAGCAGTACTTCTATCCCGATTTGCCCAAGGGATATCAGATCAGCCAGTTTGATTTGCCAATCTGTGCCGACGGATTCATCGAAATCGCGGATATCGAGAACCCCGATCGCGTTCGCCGCATCGGCATCATCCGCGCCCATCTCGAGGAGGACGCGGGCAAGAGCATGCACGATGAGTTGGCGGGGCGGAGCGATTCGCGCATTGACTTGAATCGTTGTGGTACGCCGTTATTGGAAATCGTCAGCCAACCGGACCTGCGGTCTTCCGCCGAAGCCAAAAGTTATTTGTCCGAATTAAAACTTCGAATGACGCATCTCGATGTCTCGGACTGTGAAATGCAGGAAGGCAGCCTGCGAGTCGATGCAAATGTGAATCTGCACATTGACGTGGACGGAAGAAAAGTCGCCACGCCGATTGCTGAGATCAAGAACATGAACAGCTTTCGCGCGGTGGAACGCGCCATCGATTTCGAGATCGATCGTCAATATGACGCTTGGGAGGAGACAGGCATGACGATCGAAGATGAATCGAAAACGACGCGTGGATGGGACGACGCCGCAGGTAAAACGTTCCTGCAGCGAGAAAAGGAAGAATCAGCCGACTACCGATACTTTCCCGATCCTGATCTGCTGCCGGTCCGGCTGCCGGTCGACCGTGTCGAGGCCGCCCGCGCCGCGCTGGGGGAACTTCCCGCCGAGATCCGCGAACGCTTCCAGGGCCAATACGGCATCAAGGCTT
>JAHELS010000038.1:0-386 GCA_024644085.1 Rhodopirellula sp. | reverse complement strand
ATGAATGAGCGCCAGATTGGCATCGGGCATTTCCCCGTGTCGGCTGAAAAACTGGGCGAGCTGTTGAAACGCGTCTCTGCCGGGCAACTTGATAACACGCGTGCCCGCGACGTGTTTGCGCACCTGCTCGAAAACGACGCTTCAGTGGAAAACGCCATCAAGGCGTTGGGAATCGAATCGGTCGATAGTGGCGAACTCGACGCATTGTGCCGTGAATTGCTCGACGCCAACCCGCAGACGGTCGAAGATTTTCGAGCCGGCAAAAAACAAGCGATCGGATCGTTGATTGGTCAGGCAAAAAAGAAGAACCCTAATGCAAATCCTCAACAGGTCCGCGAAACGCTGATCCGATTGATTGAATCAAGCTAGGCTCCGCGCTCGCGCCA
>JAHELS010000222.1 GCA_024644085.1 Rhodopirellula sp. | reverse complement strand
GTAAACGATGAGGCCATACGCGCGCTACGAGGACAAAGCTCGTGGTTGTGGTGGTCACCGCGGCGTCGAAACTGCCAACAATGAATCACTCGTTCGTTGCGTCATGCAGATCGCAATTCGTGTGCCCAATTCCGGTTGGATCGACGTTCTGGCCGTCGTACTCAAGCCGCGCGGGATCCGTGACGAGGTGATCTGCACACGACAATAGGAATTGATCGCTCCGCGTTCATCACGATCGGTTCCGCGACCACCGACCGATGGCTGACATCACTTCGGGATGAAAGTCTTCACGCAATACAGAGTCATTTTTTGCTTGACAAAAGCAGCGCTCCAGCGCCACGTTCGCCGAACGAAACGGTAACGATGCTCAGACAACAGCCCACTGGTTAACGACATCCCTGGCCAACGTACCGAGCGTCGATTCCACCGCGTCGCTGACCCGATCGACGATCGCAAGGGGAACTTCTCTTACCGCACCTTCCTTCGACGAGCTCGAAAAACCAAAGCTGGCCAACTTCACGGGAACGGTTTTGTCGTCGCCTGTCTCTGACAGTGCTGCATCGTCGGCGTCATCGCGTGAAGTGTGAGAAATCTGTGGGAATCCGGCGGCAATCACCGCGTCGAGGCTTTCAGCGACCGGCTCTCCGGGGCCACTCTGCCGCGCCAGTTCGTTGATCACGCGTAGCGCATCGAGCGCTGTGATCTTGCCGTCGAAGGCGACGTCATAGAACGGCGGCGCGAAACCTTGCGGAGGCAGTTCCACGAGAACCCCCGTGTTGGGATCGCTCACCGTATTTCGGCCGAGTTCGTTGATGATCAGCAGCGCATCAAAGGCGGTCGGTCCGTCGAGCGCATCGACATCAAAGACGTTGACCGGGTTGACCCAGGGACCAACGATCGTCTCGGTATCCGCGACCGTCGGCATCGGCTCGCGGTGCCCGACGTTGTCGCGGGCCATGCTCAGGAAGCCGTAAGTTCTACCGACGATACCGCCAGTGAATTCCCCGCTCGTTTCGGTCGTCCCCAACAGCCAGGGCGAAAACGCCCCGCCATCCTCCGAGACAAAGATGTCATAGCTGGCCACCCCCGAGCCGCCCGCATCATCCTGTCCCGACCAATCGACCATAAAATCGTTCGTCACCGCGGCCGCGGGCAAGTCAGTCACGCTGCTAGTCGGATCCCCCGCGTCAATGGTGACCAATGCTTCCTTGGCCGGATCAGTCCCCTGCGACGGGTCGTGCGGGTCCACTTGGTTGGTCGCAATGGTTTCGCCAAAGTCGAATGTGATTTCCGCGACGTTGCGGATTTCCATGCCCGTCCCCAAGCCAGGAACCGGATCGATCACGAAACTAAAGAAGCCTTGCCCCCGCCCGGTGCCGTCCTCCGGCGGCAAGAATCCAGTCAGCACGTCGGGCGGCAGCCCGGTTGCTGGATCGATCGTCACGAACTGAGCGAACAACTCATTGGATTCGGGGTGAATTCCAGCCTGAATTTCGACTTCCACTTCCGTGCCACTCGTCGCCACGATCTCGACGGCCGTTTCGAAGAACTGTGTGTTAGGCGGCACTTCGATTAACACGTCCCCGAATCCGACCTCCGTCAGCTCGAGGGTGGTCGGGTCGAGTTGATCAGGAAGCGGATCGGTTACGGTGACGATCTGGGCCGGTGCGGTCGCGTCCGGATCATTCTCGAAGTTGATGCGATACGGCAAAGTGAAGCCCTGACGAACAAAGTTGCTCTCGCCGAAACCGGCGATCGGGATTTTGTCATTCGGGTCCTTCGCCGCCACGTTGCCCGAGGTACCGCCGCCGAAGATCCCGCAAAGGAATTCCGAGACCTCGCAAATGTCGTCCACGACGCCCAGTAGCGTTTCGCCGATAATGGTGCGTGTTTCCTCAGACAACAGATGGTTATTGATCTGCGTGCCGCTCCAGTGGCTGATCTGGTACACGGTGTATCCCAGTGCGACAACTCCGACCACGCGACCACCGGCCGAGAGAATTCGCCGTCCGGCAGTCGTGAGCGGCGTGCCGGGGGGCGCCGTGATCGTTGCCGGCGGAGGGACAAAGGTGGCAACTTCCGCTCCGAATGTGACGCCCAGTCGCGCGGCAAGGTTTGGATTGTTTGCCAGTGCACGCAAACCAGTGAGCAACCGGGGAACGTTGACGGCAAGGCCATTGACCGTACCAGGCGCGGCCGTGCCGGCGCGCTGCAGTAGCGCCCACGTCGCCTGCTCGGCAGCTTTCTTGCCGATCTGCCGTTCGATGATCGCGGTCAGCCGAAGGATTTCGCGCGCGGTGGCCACGTCGATCCCCAACCCGGACGGATCGGCATTCGAGATCGGATCGTTGCGGACGTAACGGTAGAAGTTAATGTCGCCGTACAAGCCCAGCGGATCCACGCTTGTAAACCGGCCAGCATCCGAGTCGTAGTAGCGGGCGCGCATGTACGACTGGCCGGCGCCGTCGGTCGTCACACCGAAGAAGCCGCCAAACCGGTAGTTGTTCGCGATCGCTTCGCTGGACGCCAGCACGTCACCGTACGGCAAATACGCGTAGCTGTTGGCCAGGGCACCCGCGCCGTCTGTCAGTGAAACCGTGTTGCCAACGCCATCGTGATGGAAGAACGCGTCATCGCCGCTGACGTCGAAGCGGCCAACCAGCCCCTGTCCCAGTCCATGCACGAACCGGCGAAGCGGATTGCCGGCGCCGTCGTACTCCGCGAACACATCGTCGGATTCCAGCGGATCGATCACGAAATTCGTCGTCTGCCCGTTGTGAGTCATGGCGACACGATTGCCCAGACCGTCGTATGTGTACGTCCACGTGTCGGTCGGCGTGGACACTTCGAGCAGTTGATTCTCTTCGTCGTACGTGTAGGTCGTGGTGACTCCGCCGTCGGTTTTTGAAGTCAGGTTGCCGTCGGCGTCGTAGACATACGTGATCGTGCCGGCCGAGGTGTACTGATTGAGATCGCTGGTTGTGTAATTCGTGGTGTTGCCGTTGATGATCGTCCTGACACGATTGCCGGCGGCGTCGTACTCGTACGTCAAATCCTGATCGGGGATTTGTGCCGGATTGTCGGAATCGAAGACGGCTCGTGTGAGCTGGCCGATTGAGTCGTAGGTGTAGGTCCACAGTCCGTCGAGCGTATCCGTCGATGTTCGGCGGCCGAGGATGTCGTAACTGTAGCCGTATCGCGACACAACCTGACTCGCGGCGTCCTGATTCACCAATTGCGTCAACTGACCACCGAGATCGTAGGTGTACGATGTCGAACTGCCGTTCCCATTCGTCCGGTTCGTCAACTGGCCCAACGAGTTGTACGTGTACGTGACGATTGTGCCGCCAGTGCCGTCGGTGAGACTCGTCAGGCGGTCGGCTGTGTCGTAGCTGTAGTTTGTGACGAACCCGGCCTGATCCTCGACGCTGGCTCGGCGACCCTGAGCGTCAAATGTGTAGGCCAGAGTCTGTCCGCCGGGATACTCGACCTGCGTAAGGCGGTCGTCGCCGTCGTATGTCCAGGTGGTGGTCCCTGTCGAATCGGTCATCGACGTCATGTTGCCGCGGGCGTCGTACGTGAAATCAACCTGACTACCGTCCGAGTAATTGCGGGTCGTAATTCGACCGGAACCGTCGTAGGCGTACGTTGAGGTTTGCCCGCGGCGATTCGTCGCCGTCATGGTTTGTCCTTCGGAGTTCAGCGTGGCAGACGTAAACGTGCCGTCGGGAAATGTCGTTGTGGTCGTATTGCCGTTCGCGTCGTAGGTCAACCGAATGGAGTTGCCGCGCGAATCGGTGATCGCGTCGAGTAGTCCACCCGGTCCGCGGTCGTAACCGATCGTCTGCCCCAGCGGGTCGACGGCCTGCACGACGTTGCCGAGCCCATCGTGATCGAAGGAGTACCGCTGGCCGGCCGAGTCAATCAGCGCTTCCGCGTTGAAGTTTCTGTCGTAGACCGGGCGCACAGCACGCCCCAGTCCGTCTTCGATTCGCGCCATCAGCCCACGGTGGTCGAACAGAACGCGACTGACGGCATCATCGTCCGTCGTCAGCGTAACGTCGCCGGCCGAGCCGTACTCATACCGAATGACGTGCAAACCACCCTCGAAGCCCTCGCGAGTGAGCCGGCCGGCTGTGTCGTATTCGAATTCCTGACGCAGACTGCCCTGTGTCACTGATGTCAGCGCGTGTTCGGACGCGGCGCCGCTGCCCTGGCTGTAGTCGTATGTCGTGATTTGGCCGTCGAATGTTTCGACCGACATCAGGTGTTCGTTGGCGGCGTCGTAGGTATACGTCGTCGCGCGGCCCGCGTCGTCAGTCACGCTCATGATTCGTCCGGCGGCGTTCCACTCGATTTGTAACGCCGGACCAGCAGAGTGCGTCAGGCTGGTGGGCAGGTTGTTGGTGTAACCGGCCGTGATCCGATTGCCGTTGTGCTCTTCGACGTACTCCACAAACCCATCGGGGGTGAACACTGTCGTCACGCCATCGAGTTCCGTCAGTCGGTGACCGCCGCCGCTGATCGTGGTGAGCGTCCCGGTGTCTCCGGCCGTCGCAAAGAACGCGCCTCCGCGCACATCGGGTTCGAACTGGCGGCCCAGCCCGCCTGGGCCGGCGATCGTGACGATGTCATTGTCATTGACCGTCAATCGCGTGAGCCAGCCATCCGACCACGCCCAGCCGCGGCCGAACGGGCCGAGTTCGTAGCGTTCGCCAATGGTGTTGCCGAACGACCGAGTTATCTCCAGCGGCAGTCCCGGTGAAGCCACCTGCGCGTCAACTGCGCGCGCGACTTCGCGTTCGACACTGACTCCGGCCGCCTGCATCATTTCGAAGGCCCAGAGTTCGGCGATGTCATTGACCGACTGCCCGAGCCGCCCCAGATAGGCTGCGTTGTCGTTGAGCATACGGATGAAATCGCCCCAGGTCGTTCCGGTGCTGGCTTCGGCGTTGTCGAAGACGACGTCATACGCCACCGAATCCATCGGCGGGGTCGGCACGCTCTGTTGGAAACTGTCCCAGTCGATCGGTATCGTTGCGTCAGACGTAAGTGCCCTCAGGCCGAAATCGAACGGCGGATAGCTCAAATCGAAGGGCGCTTGCCAGCCGGCCCAGTACACCGGCACGCGACCGGTTTCACCGGGCTGCAACAGACCCGGAGTTTCCCCGTGTGCCAGAAACGTGATTGCGCTCGCGAAGCCGTCCGGGACCGACGACGTCCAGAACCCGCGCAGCAAATTGGAGTTGTCCAGCGTGAGAAACGCTTTGGCGTCGGTTGTTCCGTCGGCGTGCGTTTGTGTCGGCTGCAAGATCAACAGTGGCGACGGCATGGCCACGTCGCCGGTGTTGGCATATTCGACCAGGATGGTTCCCAGTTGGTGGTAGCCAAGGAAGCCGGGCAAGATCAAATTGGTTTCAAGAACAGCCTCACCGCCGCTGACCACGGTGAACGCATTTTCTAGGACGTCGGAGGATCCGTTACGCGTGACCCGGACGTCGTACGTATCGGCCGGAATACTGCCGGCACCGATCGTCGCCGTGATCTGGGTAAAGCTGTCGACTGAAAAGTCGGTCGGCACAAAGACGCTGCCGCCGCTGACCAATTCGAGACTCGTGCCGGCTCCGAATCCGGCACCGCGGATCGTCAGCACGGCGTCAATTGCGTCTCCGTGGCGATCGGGGGTTGTCGACAGCAGAAGCACCCGCCCGGTTGTCGCCTCGATGGTGTACTCGCCGCCGTCGGGTACCCAATTGCCATACGCAAGTATGAACCATATTCCCGGTGTCGCCGCTGGAACCACCAACTGTTGATCGGCGCCGACATTCGAAAACCGCGCATCGAACTGGCTACGTGTTGGCGGCGTACCGTAGCTTGCATATAACTCAGTGACGCCTTGGTCGTTCACGTCGTCAAGGACGACCGAAAGACTGCTTCCTGCCGGGACGTCAATTTGATAGAAGTGGCCGATATCGCTGTCGACGAACGCGCTATCCATCGCGACCCCGCTTTCCAGGCTCGGAATCGCGGCCGTGAACGACAATGCCTCTTCGTTGTTTAATTGACGCCGTTCGAGAACATCCCATTGGTCATCGGCCGATACGATCAAGTAATTGATCCCCGATTCCAATAACTCTTCCGAGATCACGACATCAAATGTCCCGGCATAAGTGTCACCAACACCCACGAGCTCATCGATGGTGCGAGTCGCGAGTAATTGGTCTGCCGAGTCAAGGTATTGGTCGGAAGACAGATAGAGGGCATCGACACGAGAGAGCGCAGGGAACGCCGCGTCACCAATATTTCTGATCGTGTACTCGAGCTCGAAGGATCGTCCGAGCACCAAGCCATTCGGAAGGGCGATCTCCATCACATCCAAATCGGCTAACGGGGCCCCATCGGTGACGACGTTAATTTCGCGCGTGTCTGCAACCGGGTCAGGCGTTCCATCAGCGGCGATCACGGCGAACGTTAGCAACTGCGTTCCAGCCTGCGGGAATGGGACGACGCCGGGGTCCTCAATGTCGGATCCTCGCCCGTCGCCGAAGTCCCAGGCGAACCTCGGCGGACCCGGCGACGCGTCACCTTCTGCAAGTAGTCGCAAGGAATCGCCAACGATGATTTCTCCCGAACGAATCGGCGAAATGATCTCGCTGAACCAGCGGTCGCGTTCCAGCGCACCGATATCGACAAAGTCGGGCGTTCCCGTGCCCGTGTTTGCGATTGCCGGATCGTCCACGCGTACATTATCGGCAAAGTCGGTTGCCGGTGCCGCGTTACCGTCTGCCGCATCAATCGCCGGCGAACCCTCGTCCAGTCCGTAGTTATCGCTGGCTGAGTCAACATAAACCGGGTCCGCCGAAACGTTGCCGTTGGACCCGGTTGGATCGTCCAGCCCAGAGAAATTCAGACTTCCGGGATTAAAAACGTCGTTAAAGGAAAGAGACACGGTACCGCCCGATTCGCTGGCAACCCCGACCGCGGTTTGAAATGAGACCAGATTGTTGACCAGTTCGACATTCGTTCCGGCGCCAGTGGATACGACTCCGCGAGAATTACCGTCAATCGTATTGTTGACGGCGAGGACTTGACTGGTCGAGGCTGCTTCAAGTCCCGCATCACCATTGTTAACAATCAGGTTGCTGTTCAACGTGACGGTCGCACTGTTCGTTGCCACCACGCCATCGGACGCCGACTTCTGCAGCACACTGTTCGTGAAATCCAACGGAGCATCGTCAATGATCAAAGTTCCGTCAAAAAAAGAACCTCCGTATCGCAAATCGGCGTGATTGATCACGTTTCCCGTACTGCCAGGTCTAAGCAGAATTCGCCCCCAGTGGCCGGGCGCCGGGCCTGTGGCACTGCTGTCGCCGTTCGTGTCGCCTCCAGCCGAATCGTCCCAATACGACGTCACAATGACAGGGGCTTCCACCGCGCCATTGGCCAGCAGGCGGCCATCAACTGCGATTGTTAGGTCACCTACCAACGGTTTGATGATCTGGCCCTCACCAATGGTCAGTGTTGATCCCAACGGAACAACAATATCGTCAACCGGCACATAAACGATATCTGGATCATCCCAAATGGCATCACCGACGAGCGTGCCACCATCGACCGCCAGTCCGTTGACTCCGTTGCCAACCGAAGTGACGCCGTTGATACTTGGGTTTGAGGCAAGATCCATGTAGATCGCGTTGAATCGATGGTCCTCGAATCTGGTGTTCGTGACCGTGGGGTTGCTGTTGATGATCCGCAGCCCCTGATTTCCGGTCCGAATCCAACTGTTCGCCAAGGTCAGCTCGCCACCATCGACGACCAGTTGTCCCTCGAATACCGAATCTCCTGCGCGGATTTCGACGTAGTTCAGAATGCTACCAGTGCTCGTCGGAGTGAATTCGATATTCTGCCATGCTCCACGAAACGGTCCTTCCGCAGCGTTGCTGGTCGTGTTGACGTCATCCTCTGTGCCGAGCACGCCGTCGAAACCGGTGTCGTCACGGACGGAAGTCAACAAGATCGGTCGTGCAGCCGCGCCCGTCGCGAGTAACGTTCCCTCAACGGTGATGCCTTGATCAATGAACTGCACCATCTGGCCCGCTTCGATCGTGAGCGTCGCGCCGAGCGGGACGGTAATCGCGCCCGATGGGACATACACGATGTCGGGATCGTCCCAACTGGAATCACCCGGCAACACACCGGCATCCAACAGCAGACCGTTTGTTCCGTTGCCAACCGACGTGACATTGATGATCTCCGGATCCGAGGCAAGATCCATTCCGATCGCCTGGAATCGATGGTCCCCGAAGTGGGTGTTCAAAACTGTTGGATTACTGTTGTTGATCCGCAATCCAACATTGCCCGTACGGATCAAACTGTTTGCTAACGTTAACTCTGCATTGCTAACAACGAGTTGACCCTCAAATAACGAGTCTCCGGCCCTGACCTCGACATGATCGAGAATGCTGCCGGTACTCGTGTCGGTGAATTCGATGTTTTCCCAGGCGCCCCGGAATGGACCCTCAAACGAGTTGCCGGAAGTGTTGAAGTCATCCGCCGTGCCAAGGACTCCATCAAAACCTGAGTCGTCGCGCACCGAAGTGAACAGAATCGGCGCGCCGGCGGTACCAACGGCCTGCAGAGTCCCGTGGACGATGAATCCAGGGCCGGAAGATTTCACCATCTGGCCGGGCCCGATCGTAAGTGTCGAACCGGCTGGCACGCTGATCTCACCTGCGGTGACGTACTCGATACCGGGATTGCTCCACGAGACATCGCCGGGCAATTCACCAGCGTCGACCAATAATGCGTTGGTTCCGTTGGCGGAAAATCCGAGGTCGCTAAGGACAGGTTCCGACGCCAAGTCCATGCTGATCGCTTGAAACCGATGGTCCTCGAACGACGTGTCGGAAACCACAGGCTGGCTGTCCGTAATGCGCATCCCAGCATTGCCGATTCGCAGCCGACTGTTGGACAGCGTCAGCTCCCCACCGCTGACAACCAACTGACCGACGAAGTCCGATCCGCCGGCGCGAATCTCCACGTGATCGAGAATGTTGCCGGTGCTCGCAGCGGTAAACTCGATGTTCCGCCACGCACCCTGGAAGGGGCCTTCCGGTCCGTTCCCAGTTGTGTCGACGTCGTCCGCCGTGCCGAGGATCCCGTCGAATCCTGTGTCGTCTCGATCGGATGTGAAAAGAATCGGCTCTGTCTCGGTGCCGTCTGCATGCAGCGTTCCTTGCACGTTCAGACCAAGACCAGAGAACTGCACCATCGTGCCCGGCTCGATGGTCAGTGTGACACCTGGCAACACAGCGATGTCCGCCACGACATGTTGCACTTCGTCGTTGGTCCAGGTCGTATCGGTGGTGATGTCGGTTGCCCAAGTGGCCAAGACGCGGCGATCCTCTAACTTCTCCATCAACATCCGCCGGGTCTGCAAGACGCTGCAACGTCGGGCCTGATCAAATCGACGACGCTTTCCGCACAAATTCTTTTTCTTTCGAAATACGCGACTCATCGCGTTCCCCCCGTTTGTCTACCTCTGAATCTCTCGATGTTTGCCGTGCGTTGGAGCGCGCTATGGGTAAACGATGAGGCCATACGCGCGCTACGAGGACAAAGCTCGTGGTTGTGGTGGTCACCGCGGCGTCGAAACTGCCAACAATGAATCACTCGTTCGTTGCGTCATGCAGATCGCAATTCGCGTGCCCAATTCCGGTTGGATCGACGTTCTGGCCGTCGTACTCAAGCCGCGCGGGATCCGTGACGAGGTGATCTGCCCACGACAATAGGAATCGATCGCTCCGCGTTCATCACGATCGGTTCCGCGACCGTCGGCCGATGGCTGACATCACTTCGGGATGAAAGTCTTCACGCAATACAGAGTCATTTTTTG
>JAHELS010000221.1 GCA_024644085.1 Rhodopirellula sp. | reverse complement strand
GCTGGAGCAGAAACTCGAGCAGCTGTCGGGCGATCAGGACCACGCACTCCGTGAGGAGCGTGCGCAGATCGCCAAGGAACGCGCAAGGCTCTCCAGGTTGCGATTCGAGTTGTCGAGCAAGTTGACAGGGCTTGAATCGCTCCCCAAAACCGAGAACCACGCTGACAAGGAGATGGCGCACAAGCTCCAAACGCTCCGTCAGCACTTGCGCGACATTCATGAGCAGGAAAAGCGTGAAGAACGAGAGGCTCCGCTTGCGACGCGGCTCGCCAAGTTATGGCGGCGTGTCGAGTATTGACTCGAAAAGGAAAGCAATGAATAGCAACAACATCATGCGAGACGTGGGACCGAGATTGGTTGATGGCAATGCCGGCGTCGAAGTTCCCGATCCGGTGCTTGAGATCGTCAAGGCGATTGCGGCAGACATTCATGCCTTCCTCGGTCGGTGGTCTTCCGAGCATCAGCGCACCGAGGGTAGCGAATCACGTTTGGAATCCGAACACGCCTTGCGGCAAAAAATGGTGAAGTTCCAAGCCCAGAAACAGCATTGGGAGGAAAGCTGCACGGTCGAAGCCCAACGGATGCAGGAATCGATGAATCACTTGACCGAAAGCTGGCTGCGACTCGAAGCCGAGCAGCGAAAAATGCTCGCCGCCCGTGACAGGAACCGAATCACCGCGGATCGCGCGTCGGCCGTCGTCGCAAAGGAAAACGTGACGAATTCGAAGGAAAGGGGTTTGTTGAGTCAAACATTGAGCGGAAGAGTGTCACGCGATGCCGCGTCGGATTCAGCGCCCGTCGATTTTTCGTTCCAACAGATCCAGCGTGAAGTTCAGTCGCTTCGCCGAAATGAACGCCAAGTTTGAAACGCCATCCTACACACGGAGAGCCAAGGTGTCGCTCACATCGCTTTTGTCCAATACCGTTGACCGCTGGAAACACCCACCGGCACATGTTCCGCAACTCGATTCATTTGTTCCAGACGTCGCCAACTTGCCGCCTGACTCGCGGCGATTGATTCGTGATCGCCGGTACTGCCGCGTTTTGGCCGAAAATGGTGGTGTTCCCTTTGATGACCTGTCGCTCGCATGCGCGTGGCGTGCACTCGAACACGAAATGGCGATGGTTCCCGAGGGCTCCGTGCGATTGGATGTCGACGTGGCCGATGCAACAGCCGACGGCCTCGCGATCATTTCGGTTCCAGATGTGATCACGCAGGTATCATCCTTCTATATCGATTGCACCTGTGTGACAAACGCGGAATTTGCAAAGTTCATTTCATCAGGTGGATACGGCAACGCTGAGTACTGGCCCGAATCAATTCTTTCCAGCATCTCACAGTTCGTTGACCGCAGTGGTGCTCAAGGGCCCAGGGAGTGGAACCAGGGAGATCCGCCAGCGGACAAATTGGACCACCCGGTGGTTGGAATCAGCTGGTACGAAGCGAATGCTTATGCGACGTGGGTTGGCAAGAGTTTGCCAACATCACAGCAATGGCAGCGTGCCGGGACGAGTGCGGCCGCACAAGGGAGTGGCATGGGCGGTGGAATGGAATGCCGGTATCCGTGGGGCAACGCATTTGATCCAGGCCGGGCGAACACGTGGGCGCATGGTATCGGGGATACGATCGCGGTGAGCGAATTGTCCGGCGGCGCAACACCCCACGGAGTGAAGCAATTGATTGGAAACGTGTGGGAATGGGTCGATACGGAATTTTCGCCGGTCGTCACAGAAGGAGTTTCGATCGTGCTCGAGGAAACGATGGCGGAGGTTCGAGGCGGGGCGTTTGATACTTACTTTCACTCCCAGGCGAATTGTCGTTTCCGCACGGGGCAACCCTTAACGTCTCGAAGCACCAACGTCGGCTTTCGGTGCTGCATCAATGCCCAGCAGCTTGCAACCGAGTCCAGACCACAAGAGTTGAATTCAGCGGAGACAGAAAGATGAGTGCGATGCAAAGTCAATTGGTACGTCGATGCCCTCCGATTGTCGTCCACTGTGCCTGTTGCGGCACGCGGTTGGCGGGAAATGCCGAATACTGTGGGCAATGCGAGACGCCGGCTTCGCTTTCCCATGCGGTTTCAAAGCGCGGGCAGCCGCAAAGTTTCGTTTCGGTGCTGGGAGCAAGCAACTCCGGCAAGACGGTCTATCTCGGAATGTTGCTCGACATTCTCAGCAAAGGTCCCGAAAGTTTTCGTGGGACATCCACCAGCGCCTTTTCGATCGATTTGCAGCAACAGGTGGTGAGCGCGCTCGAGCGTCGCACCTTTCCGGAAAAAACACCTTGCGAAGCGGACGCGTGGAAATGGATGCACTGTCAGGTTGCGCTCAACGAGAATGAGTCGTCGAAAGAGGTCGATCTGATTTCGCCTGATTTTGCGGGCGAAGCCATTGCGATGGAAATGAACCAGTCGGGAATCTACCCGGCAATTCAACACGTGGTTCGCAAGTCAGATGGGTTGATGATTCTGTGTGATTCATTGCGAGTTCGTGACGAGGGGTCCAGCGAAGATCTGTTTGCCCTCAAGTTGCTCGCCTATGTCGCCCAATTGCACGCGATGACGTCAGATCAGAGAGAGAAGCACCGTCGTGCATCCGGGCCCTCGATCGCGATCGTATTCACCAAATGCGACGGATGCCCCGAGGCGGTCGAAGATCCGCATGGATTCGCAGCCAGTCACATGTCGCGTCTGTTCGACTATTGTTCTCGCACATTCGTCAGGCATCAGTACTTTGCTGCAAGTGTGGCCGGAAGCTCCGGTACCGTCATCGATCACGGCGGCATCGAAACGCGCGTCCCCTTTCACGTTCAGCCCCGAGGCGTGCTTGAACCGTTGCAATGGATCGTCCGCTCGATGGATCATTAAGGTGCCAAATCATGTCAACGATCAACGTGGGTCAAGCGATTTTCGCATCGTCCGAGCGAGGCCGGATCCAGGGATACCAAATGATTGGAAAGTCGTCCGATCTCGATCGCTCCTGCTGTCGCGAACTTTCAAGATGGGCCGCCACCCGACTCTCGGGCGCTAATCCGGGGGACTGGTCGCTCAATTTTTTTCCGGTCGGAGACGATTTTGCTGCGGTGACGCGAACCGCGCTCGGTGGGCCGGAATACAGCCGTCGCGGAGGTGCGGAGGTCGTAACCACGATGATGGTCATGAATCACCAGCAATTCACGGGGTTCGACTGCGACGCCGTTGCTGTCGCGCGCACGGCGCTGGCAATGGGATACCTGAGGCTTCCGCCATCGCACGTACCCGCCTCGTTGCCGCCAATCTCTTTGCCAAGTCGGCCGCTCGTGAATTCAGACTGCCATCGGGAATCTGCACCGGACTCAACGATCCGAAGAATCGTCGAAGCGCTGGATCAAACCGATCAACTTGCAATTCTGGGCGAGCCGGATCCCATCGAGCTTGCCGGCAAAGTCATCCGTCATTTGCCCCTCGCCGACCGTCTGGCTTTGAGTTTCACGACAGGTCTTGAGCCTGCGACCTCGCGACCATTCCGGATCCATTTTGTTTCACGCGACCAAGCGCAGGCCCGCCGCAAGCTTGCGGCACATGGCGTGACCTCGGTATTCGCCCTGGAGCCACCCAATTGAATTGATCTTGCTTTGTCGCCTCACGAGACCCTAGTGTTCGACTCACGCACGCTATGCTTGCGCCATGAGACAAAGGATCACAGGGATGGATCGTACGAGGCCATACTCACGACCAACGTGTTCGCTGATCGCGATTGCAATTCTGGCAAGTTTCGTTTCTGCCGCCGGTTGCTCTCAGCATCCCTATTTTGCCGCGCCTGGTGGGGCGGCTTGGCAAACGCCTCAAACGGCAGGAGTCGAGCAGACCGAAGCCCGCATCGCAGAATTGAATCGTCGGGTGCAATTGTTGGACGACAATAACCGACAACTACACACGCGAGTCGCTCAGAGCGAACAACAGGCGCAAGTGTATCGCGACGAGTTGGATCTCACTCGCCAGCAATTGGCGGACGTGACCAGGCAATACGAGGCGACATCACTTGCCGCACGCAATGCCGAGAGCCAGGTTCGTGGCATGCAGGCTTCGACACAGATGCGCGGCAACGCGACGATTGGACCGAACACCAATCTGTCACGTTTGGCCGGCCAGTTGAATCTCGGCGGCATCCCGGTATTGCAGGAAGGAAACGCCGTCAGAATCCTGGTTCCCGCGGATCAGTTGTTTCAGCCGGGCACAGCACAATTGTTGCCCCAGTCGAGTTTGGCGCTCGACCCGATCGCATCCCAGCTCCGCAGCATCTTTCCGCGTCATCGCATTGGTATCGAAGGGTTCACCGACAACGCGCCGATATACGGTGGCGCGGTCGCCAACAGCCATCAACTCGCTGCAGCCCAGGCCTCGGCCGTGCTCGACGTCCTGGTCCGACGCGCCGGAATGTCGCCCAATCAACTCTCGACCGTTGCCCATGGTGCCAACCGCCCGCGTCAATCCAATGACACCGCTGCTGGTCGCGCCGCGAACCGGCGAATCGAGCTGGTGATTCATCCCGAGACGTTCTAGACCCGGGATCGCCCGAATTAGCTGTCACATTGCGGCACAATTCAGTGTACGTATGAATAGCTTCGCTATGGCGTAAGTCGCCCGGGTCGGCGAGAATTGCGTGCTTGGGAGGATTGAAGTCGCGTTTGAGAATTTTGAACGGAACCTCACTCGGCGACTATCATCCAAACCGCACTCTTCGAACCTAATCCGAGCTCTCATTCCGGGGGCTTAAGTCACGCGCGGGATCACTACTATGGCGTTCTCTCGTCGTCTCCAGCACGAGTCTCTTGAAAGTCGGCGACTGCTTGCGGTCGATTGTCTGACGGCGGATCTATTTGTTGAATCCGAAACCGTCACCGCCGAGCTGCAAGCCGTCTCGTCGGGTGAAGGCGAGGTGATTCCCGGCCAGGATTCGCTTGGCAACATCGCGTATCCAATTCTCCCGTTTCCGTTTCTTTCCTACGGCCCTGATCTCGTACAGGAAGTTGGTGACAAGATCTACGTGGTGGATCAATTGCCATACGGACTTGAAACGGGAACTCTGTTTGTCTTTCAGCGTGATGCCGAAGGGCTACAAACCGTCGCCGAAGTGGATCTCGGATTCGCTGTTCAGGAGATGATTGTCAGTGGCGACCAGGTTGTTTTGATCGGCAGCAGAGCGCATGACATCGTGCCGCTTCCTCTTGCCAGCGCCGATTCCGAAACGCTGCTTGTCGACGCCGTCGACGTGCCCATCTACGAGTTTCCGAAGACGATCGCGGTGACCGTCGATCTCGGAGTTGTTGATCCGGCATCAACCAATGTGGATGGTGCGAATGTTGTCCGCCAGGAATTCGAAGGTATCTTCCACAACATTCATCATGATGTCGAAAACAGCCGAATCGTTGTTGTTTCGACGGTAGCGAGTGACGCGGCACAGATCGCGATCTATCCGCCACCTCCGCTCGAAGGCTTTGTTCGAACGTTCGACATTACCCCGAACGGACTGGACGAAGGCCCGAGCCACAAGAGTCCCGCGTTCGGGATGTCGGAGTTGCGCGGGGACCAGTTTTTCATCGCGAACAACGTGCACGACGGGATCGTTTACATCCAGAGTGACGCGAATACCGTTACCGGGGACATTCGCCCGCCTGACGTACCGACTTCTCCAATCGTGACGGTCTCGCAGTACCAACTCGGTCCCGATTTGATCACGCAAACCGGAAAGCTCGAATTGGGCGTCGGTTACCTGACGCACTTTGACGTGGCGGCCGACGCATTGACCGCAGTGGTGGTGCGTTCGATCTACGCAGCATCGGGGCCGACCACGTTTGTTGATTTGTTGGCAGCCAACCCGGTCGATTCCACCGACCCCGGCGCAGGCAACGGTCTTCGGGTTCACGAGACCGTCGAGCTCGAAGGATTTGCCGGCCAGGTGGTCTCGAGCACAGCCAGTCACGTCGTGCTCCGCGATTTCGCTAACAACAGTCTGGTCTTTGTGAACACGGACCAGAGCATCGACCCGTTGCCAGAAAATCGGGTTCGCCGGCTCGAATTGCCCGATAACTTGCACATTCATTTCCAGTCGCTGCAGGTCACCGACGATCTGCTGGTCTTGCGGGCGGATCGGACCTTGGATCTGGCGGACGAGACTCTTTCGGTTGATCCCAACGGCGTGATTCGACCCGACGTGCTTCGCAACACGATTCTCTTGACTGTCTCGATCCCCGAGGCGCGCATCATTGCGGATACTCATCTGCCCGACGATATCTTGTCATTACCGCACGAGCAGATGTTCCTGATCGATGCCGAGACTCAGCGATTCGGTTTCATGGTTCACCAGGCGACGTCGACCGGCTCGGAAGCGTTTTTCTTGTTCGGACATCTGCAAACCGATGCGGTGACGCCCGTCGATGGGACACCGGACGGGATCGGCGAATTCATTCCTGAGGGAAGGATTCCGGTCGGCGCGCGTTGGTTGGAGATTGACGCGAATTCCGAACGGCTTTTGGTCCGCGAGCCGAATCAATTGGTCGAGTACCTCTGGGGTGATCTCGAGAACCCAATTGTCACACCGCTCGGCGCGCCTGATCCGGCGATCGAAGCGGTCGACGACGTCTACACCCTTCACGACAACGGCGAAGACAAACTTCTGAATGTTCTGGCGAACGACGTCTTGGATCGCTGGCGCTTCGAGACACCGGTGCAAATTGTCGAGGTCATCGGTGCGCCCGAAGGGACTGAAATTGTCGAAGGGGGGCGCTGGATCCGAATTCCCGGCGAAGCTCTGAGCGATGTGCCATCGCTGAATTTCGAATATGTGATCAGCAATGGAGAAACCCGTTCGTCGGCCGCGGTAAAGATCACAGTGATTTCGATTAGCGAAGAGCGGATTCGCGAGTTGGTCGAGGCGGTCCGCGTGAGAGCGGCCGAGGATCTCGGTGTCACATTGGATGAGGTCGAGGTTGTTTCCGTTGAGCGGATCTTCCACGAGCGGCTTCCATTCGTTTCGCCGAATCATCCCGATGTCATTGATTTGTCGCCCGGAATCCTGGTTGCATTGAAAGTTCCCGACGCAACGGCGCTGTATGCAGCCAGCCTTGATGGCGAGATCATTCAGTTGCGGGTGACGCCGCGGCAGACGCTGGTTGAACTGGGGCTTCGGGCGGTCGATGCCGATGGTCAACCAGTCGATCAGGTCACCGAAGGCGACGAGTTCTGGATTGAATTCAACGCGGTCGACCTCCGCGAGCATGCCAAGGGCGTATTCGCGGCGTTCTTTGATTTGGTTGTTCCGACCGAGCACCTGGTGATCACCGGTCCGGTCGAGTTTGGCCCTGACTTCGGTGACATTCCAGGCGGAACTTTCTCTGAAGGCGAAATTGATGACCTGGGGGGGATCGGCTCGCTGATCGAGCACACCTATTCGGTCGACAACCAAATCTTGAGAATCGGAGCTCGTGCGGTTGGCGCCGGTGACGTTACGCTCCAGCCGGAACCTCCTGACGACCTGGGCAATGAGATCTTACTTCGAGGCAACGATTATGAAGTGCCGATCGAGAGTGTCCGATTCGTCCCGATGCAGCTGAGCATTGTGGATGCGTCCGATCCAGTTCCGTTCGACGCCGATGGCAATGGTGTATTGAGCGCCAGTGACGCATTGGTTGTGATTAACTTCCTGGGACGATTTGGCTCGACTCTATTGGAAACCGGCGCGAGCCTGGCTGGTGCCGAGGGTGAACCGGTTCTCGACATGGAAACGATGCGTCGTTACGACACCAACAGCAATGGTGAAATCACTCCGCTCGACGCGTTGGTCGTAATCAACCGGCTGACCCAAACACATCTGGTCGTCGCGTCGATCGAAGCGGAGAAAACGGACTTGGAGGCAGAGATACCTGTGGATGAGTTGGGCCAGAGCAATTTGTTTTAGGCGCCGTCTTGCGAATTGAGCCGCACGCGTGCGCCAGCGAAAAACAGATCTCATCCCGCCCCCAGAACCCGACGGAGTCCCGTGGTGAGGGGCACGGGCCTCCGAGGCTCGGGCGAATGCATATTCCCGACCGCGGCAGGTCGCGGCTTGCATCGATTTGATCTGTCGGCGATGCTCGCTTGTTGAAAAGCCTGCGCCCCGCAATCCGTAAGCCACAATCCGTAAGCCACCGTCGAGCGACCTATGGCAGAGCGATCTGACATTGTCTGGCACGATCACACCGTCAGCCGCGAGGACCGTGAACGGCTGCTTGGCCAGCGAGGCGCGGTGGTTTGGTTTACCGGTCTGAGCGGATGTGGCAAAAGCACGATCGCGAATGAGCTCGATCGACTGTTGAACCAGTCGGGCCGTGCCACAGCGCTGCTAGATGGCGATAACATTCGGCATGGTCTTTGCGCACCGCCGGCGGCGCTGGTCGACGAACATGGAGAATCCTTCGCACAGCGTTTCGGGCTGGGGTTCGGCGAGATTGACCGCGAGGAAAACATACGCCGAATCGGTTCCGTCGCAGCATTGATGGCCAACGCGGGGTTGATCACTTTGACGGCGTTTGTCAGTCCCTATCGACGGGATCGGACCCGGGTTCGACGTATCGTCGAGCAGGCGGGCCGGCCCGGAGATTTCATCGAGGTTTTCGTCGATACGCCGCTGGAGGTCTGTGAGCAGCGTGACCCCAAAGGGTTGTACAAGAAAGCACGAGCGGGGGAGATCAAGCATTTTACGGGGATCAGTGATCCTTACGAACCTCCGGAATCTCCCGAAATTCGGCTCGACGGGGGAAGCGGCCAATCACCCCTCGAAATGGCGGAAATCGTATTCGGTTCGGTGCGGAGCCGGACAACCCCGAGCTAGGCTCTCGGTCCCGAAATGGGAGCCGCAGGTGCCAGCATCGGTCCGTCCTGGATGGCGTGAGATACATTTTTCCGAGGCTCGAGACCAACTCCATCGGCTCAGCAGCACAGGCGAAATCAATCCGTTGAAAAGCCGTTTTCCGCGGCCGAGGGCCGCGCGGGCCCCAAGGGCCGCTGATTTGCCGTTGCGTCCCGCCACGCGAGCGGTAAACTACGGCCCAACCATGTGATTGTAAGAACGACGTAACGAAACCAAGAACGAATGACGATCTCGAAAGAGCGAAAAACCGAGGTTATCGGCGAACATCAGAAAACCGACGCCGATACCGGCTCGCCCGAGGTGCAAATTGCCATCTTGACCGAGCGGATTAACGGGCTGACTGAACACATGCGGACGCACCGCAAGGATTATGCCTCGCGAAGGGGCCTTCTGGGTCTGGTCAGCCGTCGCCGACGTTTGCTCGACTATGTGCGAGGTGAGGATCCTCAACGATATCTCGATATCATCGGAAAGTTGGGCATACGGAAGTAGCCCTTCCGCCGAGCTTCGGTGACAAGCATTGCATCGCCGGTCGTTGGGCCGGACGACGAACCTTGCCGCCGCTGCGAACCGCGGTCACGACCTGTCCAGACGGGTCGATGGAAGTGGTTCCTCTCCGACCTGACCGAGTGGTCGATTTTTCATCGAACCCGCGCCAGTCTTTTCTTGCGGTTGTTCTCCCCTTCACATGGCCCTTGGCCGCGTCCGCCGAATTTGGTGGTCGTGGATCTTTGTTGTCTTGTAGGTTGAAGGAAGATTGAAGTGAGTGAAAAAAAGATTCGAGTTGAGAAGCAGATCGGCCGAAACACGTTGTCGATCGAAACCGGACAGCTTGCCAAACAGGCGGCCGGAAGTGTTCTGGTTCAGTACGGTGAGACCGTCGTGCTCGTTGCCTGTGCGACAAGCGACCCGCGTCCGGGCCTTGATTTTTTTCCGCTGACGTGTGATTACCGCGAACGGCTCGCGGCAGCTGGAAAATTCCCCGGTGGATTCTTGAAGCGTGAAGGCAGGCCCAGCACCAAAGAAACATTAAGCTCGCGTTTAATGGATCGACCCGTCCGCCCACTTTGGCCCGATGGATTCAAAGACGAGGTCCAGGTCCAGGCATTTGTGATCGCCAGCGATCAGCAAAATGATGGCGACGTGCTGGCGATGAATGGTGCCGCCGCGGC
>JAHELS010000467.1 GCA_024644085.1 Rhodopirellula sp. | reverse complement strand
AGTTGCGAGCGCGAATGGGTTCCCGTCTTTACCGCGAAGCGGTTTCCAGCCATTAGCCGGTGGTCGCGCAGCGCACCACCGGACGCTCGCGCGATCCAAGATCGCGATCCCGAAGGGATCACTTCGCTGCCGTTACAACCGTCACAACCGTTCCCTGCGGTATGAGAATCAGCCGATCCCCCACTGGCAAATTCTACGCTGAACGCATGACCCCTTATCGGGTTGTACGTTTAAGCGTCCGTTCTGCGATCGCGGTCGGACGGCGTGTCCATCGGCACGCCACGACGATAACGTCCCCGCCACGAGCGTCCACAGTTTGATCCGCATGGGTATTTTCAGTCGCATTCCAGTTCGATCGCGGATCGCCTTTGGGCTGGTCGGGCTGACCGTCGGCACCCTGTTGATCGCCAGCGCCGGCGGATTCTTTCCGAACGAACAGAAAGAAATCCTCCGCGGACGTGCAAAATTCTGCGAAGCACTCGCGATTAGCAGCACCGGGATGGCATCCACCGGCCAGATCGCCACGCTGAAAGCGACCATGAACTCGCTGGTCAACCGCGACGAAGACGTTTCGTCGATTGGATTGCGTACGGAAAACGACGGCCTGATCGCCTCGGCCGGTCCCCATGAGGAGAACTGGGTTGCCGAAGCGGGCAACAGCGTCCATCAAATGGAGGTCCCGGTTTACCGCAAGGGTGAACACTGGGGACACCTCGAGATCTGTTTCCGCAGCACGGGCGGACTACTCGGTTTGAACTATTGGGCGCCCGCATGGCTGCTGATCGTGATGATCCCTGCTCTGTTCCTGCAGTTCAGTTTCTATCTCCGCAAAACGCTGAAACATCTGGACCCGACCGACCGCGTGCCGCAGCATGTGCAGGATGCACTCGATACGCTTTCGGTCGGCTTGCTGCTGATGGACAGTTCCCATCATGTCCTCTACGGCAACACCGAGTTGGCCGACTCGATCAAGCGAGATTCGGATGAACTGCTGGACGCGAACGCCTCGGAATTGGGCTGGCAATTGCCATCCGACGGCGAGGACGAACTGCCGTGGATTACCGCGTCACGGAACGGAAAAGCTGTCAATGACAGGCTGCTGCACATGAACGTTGGCGGACGCCGACGCACGTTCAGCGTGAACTGTTCGATTGTCGGAAAAGGAATGATGTCAACGTTCGACGACATCACCCTGCTCGAGGAAGCTCGCGAGGCGGCACAGCAGGCCAGTGAGTCAAAGAGCGCGTTCCTGGCAAACATGAGCCACGAGATTCGTACGCCTTTGAACGCCGTTCTTGGATTCACCGATGTGCTGCGACGCGGTCTGGTGACCGACACCGAAGAATCGTTCGATCACTTGAACATGATCCATCGTAGCGGCAAACATCTACTCGAATTGATCAATGACATTCTCGACTTGTCGAAGATCGAAGCGGGCAAGATGGATGTAGAACGCATCGATACGGAAGTTGACCAGATCATTCTCGATACGGTCGATGTTCTCGGCGTTCGAGCCAAGGAGAATGAGCTGGATTTGAACGTCGAATTCCGTTCGTCCATTCCGCGGCGGATCCAAAGCGACCCGACACGGTTGAAACAGATCATCGTCAACCTGGTCGGCAATGCGATCAAGTTCACCGAAGCCGGTTCAGTAACGATCGCCACGACGCTGGTCGAGGGTGCCCGGCCAAAACTGCGAATCGACATCATCGATACCGGCATCGGCATGACGCCCGAACAGCAAATCAAGATTTTTGAGTCGTTCTCGCAAGCCGACGATACAACGACGCGAAAGTTCGGTGGCACCGGGCTCGGACTCTCCATCAGCCGGCGATTGGCCGAGGCGCTCGGTGGCGAATTGACCGTCGCCAGCGAATTGGGCACGGGCAGCACGTTCACCGTTACCCTGCCCCTCCACGAGGAAGCACTCGACGATTTGGTGCCCGGCGACGAAATCTTGTCGCGTCATCACGCGGCCGGCTCATCGAGTGCGGGCGGCGATATCACTCGACTCGCGGCAAAACCGGTCCTGGTTGTCGACGACGGCGAAGCCAACCGGAGATTGATCGAGTTGGTTCTGGGTCGCGCCGGAGCGATTGTCACGGGCGCGGAGAATGGCCTCGAAGCGATCAAGGCTGCTGCGGACCAGGACTTCGCCCTGATCTTCATGGACATGCAGATGCCCGTCATGGACGGTTACACCGCAACGCGAAAAATGCGCAGCGTGGGACTCAAGACGCCAATCATCGCCTTGACCGGCAACGCGATGAAAGGTGACCGAGAAAAATGTATCGCCGCCGGTTGTGACGACTTCCTTTCCAAGCCGGTCGATATCGACAAATTGATGGCACGGGCCGCCCATTACCTGGGCGAGGCGACCGAGGTGCAGCACGAAGTCGAACAAACGCAAGATGAAACTCTCGAGGTAACTCGCGTCGACGCGGACTCGCGTCCGGTGCCACGGCCCGCTTCATCAGGCGAACCGATTGAATCGACATTGCCAATGGATGACGAAGAGTTTCGCGAAATCGTCATCGACTTCCTTGAGCGGCTCGAGTCGAGAC
>JAHELS010000220.1 GCA_024644085.1 Rhodopirellula sp. | reverse complement strand
CCGCGACCTTACAGCGAGCCCATGCCGCTTATCGAAGTAACGACGGCAGCTTCAAGGCTCTGGTCGTGTCTCTGCTTTCATCGGATTCGTTCCTGCTGCGATTCGTAGGCAAAGGTGGCACCGGGAAAACACTGATACGCTCGCCGCAATTGGAAACCCGAAGCGTAAGCGAGGGATCAAAAGGCCTGGCGTTTCCACCAAATCCCTCGCTTACGCGTCGGGTTACCAATGGGGTGGCAGCCAATTCTGACAAGCCGGCTCCCGCGCAGCCATCAGAACCAGCAAAGAAGAAGGGAACAGTCCCTTATCGCATTCTCACCGTGCAGGAGTCTCATGCTGCAATCATCACTGCAATTCGCGAGCGGATACGAAAACCCGAGGGCGAATTGACTCAGGCCGATTACGACCGCGTCACATTTCTCAACCTTCAGGGAAAAGGCCTCGTCGATATCTCGCCGCTTCGGAAGTTGACGAAGTTGAAGAATCTTCGACTGGATTACAACGACTTGACCGACATCTCTCCGCTGGCCAATGCCGTTGAGATGGACAAACTGGAACTCACCGGCAATCGCCTGAAGAGCCTCGCTCCTGTTGCGAACATGACGAAACTGAGGTGGCTGACCTTCGCGCGAAACGAAGTCTCCGATTTATCCCCGCTTGCCAAATTGACTCGACTGGAATTCATCAGTTGTTATGTGAATCCGATCACCAGCGTCTCGGCGTTACACGGCCTGACCAAACTTAAGAAGGTCAAACTTCAGGGCAACCCCGTTCCAGAAACGGAACTCGCAAAAGCACGTCTTGCTCTGCCTGAATGCGACGTGCAGTGGCAACCCACCAATCACGTATGGGATCAGCACAGTCCTTTCGATCGCGGTCCGATCGGTCGTCATCTAAAACTACCCGAAGCCGACATTCCTCGCGGGCATGATCCGTGGTCGGCTGAATTTCAAACACGGTACTCAAAACGATGAACTCAAAACTTATTAATCGTCGAACGTTCTTTCGTGGCGTAACGCTTGGTGCAGGCGGTGTGTTCTTTGCTCCGTTTCTGAAGCAGCTTGAAGCCGCGACCGATGCCGAGGCTAAACCCGCGCGTGTACTGTTCTTCGTGCAGGGTAACGGGATGTACCCCGATCAAATTCAGCCCGCAGGCATTGAACGTCCGCAGGAACCCCGGACGCTTGAGGATCGCCCGCTCGCCGGACACCAGTTCGCCGCATCGGTCGAGCCGCTTGAGCCGTTGGCAAAGCGATTGTCCTTCATCCACGGCTTGTCGGGTCGCGTCTCGCTGGGGAATCACGGTTGTGGAATGGGTGCGTTGGGCTGTTTCCCCAGTCCCAAAGACGCCTATGCCGAAACGATCGACGCCGCCATGGCCCGAGCACGGCCAGGCATCTTCTTTCATACTGGTCTCGGCGTCGAAACCAAACCGGATACATCGATCATTTACAACGTCTCGGCTCGCAGTAAGGGCATTCCACTGCCGACTCAATGTGACCCGCTGAAGGCCCACCAATCGCTGTTCAGTATCGCCGGCGCCGCGACCGAACGGAACAGTTTTAATGCCAATACGCAGTTACTCGATTTTCTCGCTGACGATGTCCGAAAGATGCAGCAACGACTCGACGGTTCGGAGAAGCAGAAGCTGGATCATTATCTGGGCGCATTCGAATCGATGCACAATCGACAGGGTGCGCTCGTGAGGCTGCAGGACCGAATCACGAAGTCCGCTCCGGAAATCACGGAACGGTTTGGTCCTGAATCGTATGCCTTCGAGCGAATGGAAGCGCAGTTCGAGATTGCCGCGGCGGCGTTTATCGCGGGACTTACCAACGTGATTACGGTTTCATCCGGCGCTGGCAGAAACAAGGTCGGCGTGTCGTTCGACGGTTCAGAACTCGGTCTTGCTGACGGTCCGATTCCAGCGCACGAAGTTGGGCACCAGAAAACAATTCAATCAACGGCCGCTGACGAATTGCATATTCGCACCCGACGTCGACACTGCGAAAAGCTCGCCGCCTTCGTCCACAAGCTGGAGTCCATTCCCGAAGGCGAAGGCACGATGATGGATAACACGCTGATTGTTTATCTTTCCGACGCGGCCGATCGACATCACGCCCAGGCGTACGAGTGGCCCATGATCGTGATTGGTGATCTGGGCGGACGCCTGAAAACGTCCGGTCGCTATCTGCGCTATCCCTGGTATGGCCAGAAAGGCCACCGAACTGTGGCGAACTTTTATACCTCGTTGCTTCACGCAGTTGGAGATCGCCGCGAGCGGTTTGGGTTACCGGATGTCACCTTGAAAGATATCGATCAGGACGGACCGCTGACGGAGATTCTGGCGTGAGGCGTAACGTGCGCAGGACCAACCCGAAATTGACTGTCCAATTCTGTGGTAGCGGAACTCGTCAAGAGTTTTGGCGCGATGGACTGCCGAAAGTCTTGACGACTTCCGCTACGACACTTGGTTCCAGGTTGGTCCTTCACTTGGTCTGTCTCGTGGTTTGTGCGGGACTCTTTTTTGCAGATCGCGCGTTCGCGAATCACCGCGTCGCGTTGGTCATCGGCAACAGCAGCTACGAAGGAAAAGCCGCTCTGCCAACGGTCAAGCAGGATGTGGAAACGGTCGCGAAGTTGCTGAGGGACCGCGATTTCCGGGTCACCACTGCTCTGGATCGCACCCGCGATGAGCAGCGGGTCGTCATCCATGCGTTCATCAATTCGACGCCGATCAATGGCACAGCGCTGATCTACTTCGCCGGCCACTCGATGACGGTCAGAGATTCACAAAACGTGGCTCAATCGTTGCTGCTCACGGCGGAAGGAAACCGGAAAGCCATTCTTCTCAGCGACGTCATCGAACTCGCAGCAAATGGCTCTGCTGCAAAGAGCACAATCATCCTCATCGACAGCGGGAAGGGAATCCCTCCTGGATTCGATGAACGCCGAGGCCCAAAGGGGCTCGGCGCGCTGGACAAACTCCCCGACGATCTGTGGCTGGGTTTTGCGATGGAGCCCAACACCTGGAGCGAGAAACCCGGGCTGATGGCGAAGAGGCTCGCTGAATCGACGACTTCAAAGTTAGAAACATGGCTGAACGAGGCGAGTCGCTGGAAGCTTTCAACTTGTGAACCCGAAGCCATTTCAAAACCTGCTTCGCTCGCGATCACTCCGCCGACGAACGTTGTTGGCGGCAGAAAGGCAGGTGACGAATGGGTCTCGCCCGACGGCACGGTTTTCTGCTGGTGCTCGGAAAGCCGCACCGAACCGGGTTTCTGGATTGGCAAATATGAGGTGCCGCAAAGCAAGCATCCGGTCCGGCTCGATCGTGGAGCCAAAGGTTCGCATCGCAATGATCCCACAAACTTTCTGAAGCAAAGCGATCTCGGCGAACATTTGAAAACCCTTACCGACAGCGAACGCAAAGCAGGTCGCCTGCCGCGAGGTTGGGAATATGCCCTGCCATCCCCGGCGCAGTGGGAGCACGCCGCCCGCGCCGGTTCTGAATTGGATCGCTACTTCGTGTACGCCGCCGATCTTCCCAAGCACGCGAATTTCGCAGACCGAACACTCTTTGAAACTGGCGACGACCTCTACGAATACGCCGATCCCGAATTGAACGATGGCTACGCCGAACTCGCCCCGGTGGGCAGCTTTGCTCCCAATGCCTGGGGGCTGCACGATATCTTCGGCAACGTCTGGGAACCGACGAGCAACGGAGAGCTGCGCGGAGGCTCGTGGGTGAGCCCGCCGGAGTATCTGAAGGTAACAGTCAAGAAAACCACACAACCGAAGTCGAGAACCTATCCTGCAGATTTCGCCGGCTATCGTGTTGTCATCCAGGAAGTCAAATAAACGGAGAAAGATTCGGTGCTTCGACTATCGCTCATTGCAACACTCGTATGTGCATCCGCCAGCTCTACAACAGCCGCTGACTACCCTCTGAAGCCAGTGCCTTTCAACAAGGTCGAGATGACCAGTGACTTCTGGCGTCCTCGGCTGGAGACGCAGCGAAAGACGCTGGTTCCGTTTGCGTTCGAGAAGACTCAGCCAGGCGTCGAGCATCTGAAAGCCGCCCGGGATTTTCTGGCCGGGAAGAAGGTCGAAGATCATCGGGCGCATCGGTTCATTGATTCCGATCTGTACAAGGTCATGGAAGGAGCGGCGTACTTGCTGCAACTGAGGCATGACCCGGAGCTGGAAAAAACGCTCGATGAGTTGGCTGATGTGATTGCCGGCGCACAACACGAGAACGGATATTTGTACCCGTCACACACGACCGGTGTCGGTACTTCAAAGAACATGATGGGCGATGAACCTTACACCTTCATCGTTCACAGCCACGAACTGTACAACGTCGGGCATTTGTATGAGGCAGCCATCGCATACTACCGGGCGACTGGCAAGAAGAAGCTGCTGGACGTGGCCGAAAAGAGCGCTCAGCACATCAACCAAGTCATCTTCAAAGGCGATCCAAATTACAACGATGGCAAGCCAATCCGGCAGGCTCCCGGACATCAGGAAATGGAACTGGCGCTCGTTAAATTGCATCGAGTTACCGGCAAACAGCTTTATCTCGATATGGCTCGGAAGCTTCTCGAAATCCGAGGAGTCACCTACGTACCCGACGGCGAAGGCGTCATGTCACCAACTTACGCACAACAGCATGCGCCGGTCACCGAGCAGAAAGAAGCGGTCGGACACGCCGTTCGCGCAACCTACCTCTATTCGGCAATGGCCGACGTCGGAACGCTTACAGGTGAACCAGCCTATGGGAAAGCGCTCGATCGGATTTGGGGGAACGTCACAAACACTCGCATGCATATTACAGGCGGGCTGGGCGCGGTACATGGCATTGAGGGTTTCGGGCCACAATACGAGCTGCCCAATGCGGACGCATTCAATGAGACCTGTGCGGCGGTCGGCAATGTGTTGTTCAACTACCGCATGTTCTTGTTGCACAAAGATGCAAAGTATCTGGACGTAGCCGAAGTCGCGCTGTTGAACAACGTCCTTGCCGCGGTGAACCTCGACGGCAATCGCTTCTTTTACGTCAATCCGCTCGACGCCGATGGCAAGTATCCGTTCAATCACGGGACCGCTGGGCGGGCTCCTTGGTTCGGCACGGCGTGCTGCCCTTCCAACATGGCTCGACTTTTGCCTCAGGTCCCAGGAATGACCTACGCCCATGATGAGAACAACCTTTATGTCACGTTCTTTGCCGAAAGCCAAACCTTCGTTGAATTCAACGGCACGCGTGTTGGAGTCGAACAGAAAACCGCATATCCGAATGACGGTGAAATTAGCGTTGCCATCGACCCAGAAAAGCCGACAAAGTTTCGCCTGCAACTCCGAGTTCCGACGTGGACACAAGAACGATTTGTCCCTGGCGAATTGTACCGCTACGCCGACTCGAAATTCACACCGGTCACCGTTTCGATCAATGGCAAGCACATTAACGCTCCGATCGAGAAAGGCTTCGCCCAAATCGAACGGGAATGGCAATCGGGCGATCGCGTCGTTCTGACGTTGCCGATGCCCATCCGGGTCACGGAGTGCCACCCCGCCGTTGAAGCAAACACGCATCGAATCGCCCTGACCCGAGGCCCGTTCGTGCTTTGTGCCGAAGGTGTCGACAATGGAGGTGCGACGCAGCGATTTTTCTTCAGCAAACTACCTGACACGACGCAATCCAAGATAAGAACTACCAGAATCGCCTCCGGCTCATTTATTCAAGCGGACGTGCCTGCTCAGGCAATCACGGAAAGCGGCGATACGGAATCCACCAAGCTGACACTGACGCCATACTATGCGTGGAACAATCGCGGATTTAGTTCGATGACGGTCTGGTTTCCGACCAAAGCGGATTTGGCGGTTTTCGACCCACTCGCACTACCAAAAGAAAGTGTCTTCAGCGACATCACGGCTTCTCACACATCACACGAAGACACCATCGTCGCAATCGGCGACGGCGATGTCGATAAACATTCCAGTGGGAACAAGGTTTCGCGCTGGACCAGTCGAGGCCAGCCGGGCCAAGACCAATGGGTCATCGGACGCTTTCGCGAAACCAAAAGCATCCGTAGTGTCGGAGTCTTTTGGATGAATCGCTGGCAAGGCGATGTCAAGTTTCCCGAATCGTGGTCTCTCGAGGTAGAACAAGATGGCGTGTGGAAGCCGCTTGAACTCTATACCACCGACAAGTACGACACACGTGCGAATCAATTCAATGTTGTCCATCCGGCGGCTCCCACACAATGCGATGCCATCCGCATCAACATGACGCCAAAAGATGATACCGCAGTGGGTATTCTGGAAGTACAAGTGCAATTCGAGGAATAGTCGTTCGCACCTACATGTCTTTATCTTGTTCATCGCTGACTGTCACAGCACTGGTCCTGTTACTCGGAACAAATCTCACGTGGGCGGACGCTCCGCCGCATCAGGACTACTGCGCGCGTTTACAGCAGGAAATCCAAGGCAAGAAACACGGATTTCTGGCCGGGAATGTCTCGTACTACGTCGGAGGGTTTCATGCGAGCTGGGATCTGAAGGAACACGAAACGATCGGCCTGACTCACCCGTTTTGTCACGACCTTCGTAGCCGCGGTGTCGGAAAAATGCAAAGCAGTGGCACCGGTCACGACAACACGGGGCTAGGAAACGACTTCTACGGATGGGAGTTCTACAAAGACACTCGAGTCCTGTATGGCAGCGTCCAGATTGACGGAGAGGTTTTTCGCCATCCCGTCCCCAGCAAGATGCACTGGCGACCAGACCGAATGATTTGTGAGTACGATGTCGGTGGCGTCAGGCTGAGGGAAGAGAAGTTCATCGCTGCCAATGACGCCGCCTGCTCGGTGATCACCGCATCGGGCCCCGTCACGTTGCATTTCAACGGGCATAGCTTTTTCGGCCGACACAGCAAAACAAGCACTGCCAGAATCAGGTACGACTCGGAAGCCAACGCGATCCACATTGTCGAAGGCGGCACGACAAAATGCATGCCGGAGACCGACCGTTCCGAGCACGTCGGGCCAATCATGTATCAAGACATGAGCACCGTGCTCACCGCGTCACGGGATTTTTCATCAAGCCATCGCTTCACCAAGGGTAAGCAAGGTCAATGCGAGTACGAGTTCGACGTTCCCTGCGACCGCGATGGCGTCGTGCTCGTCTGGGCGATGCATGACGAATACGAATTGGCGTTGAGAAATGCCCAGTCGGTGCTGGGAGTATCAACGACGAACAGCATTCGGGATGCACGAGACATGATGCTCGCCAAGACGCGAGAGATGAATCGTCAACTCAACGAAGAGATCCCCTGGTTTCGCTGTTCGGAGCAGAAGTTTGAGGACATCTACTATTTCCTCTGGTCGCTTTACCTGCAGTACTACATCGACGTCGAGCGGGGATGGGAGACGGAGCCTCACACACAGACCGCCGTCAACAATTTCCTTGGTATGCACCGCTATGACGCGACCTTTCAGATCCCGGTTGGATCGTGGATGCGCAACAAGTCGCAGTACGCCTATGGAAACGTCCTGACTTGGAAGAATCTCTTTCGTGCTGGCCACTACCGCAAATCACCGGACGGCAAGATTGCACTAGCCGACAACAAGGGGACAGCGTGGCATTCCGGTGTCTACGGAAACGAACTGTCCGAGCACGTCTTGGGAGCGTGGCAGATCTACCAACACTCCGGCGATATCGAGTTCCTCCGCGACTGCTACGAAGGCTATTTTCGCGAGGTCTTTTGGGAGCGAATCGCTTCGTTCGCCTCAAATCACTTTGAAGTGGCCGAAGCCCTGATCGGGATGGCCCGTGCCACGGGGCACTTCGAGGACGTCGAGCATTGGCAAAGCCTGGTGTCGAACGACGATAAAGATATCCGTGCCTGGTTCGATGGGCGCTGGCAAGCCAACGGGCACCAGAATTTCTTCGCCGGGCCGAAGAACGGGATGATGATGACTAATGGGTTTTGGCACACGCGGGCGAAGCATTTTCCGCGTGAATACGCGTTAGCGATGACTCGATCATGGGCGACCGATCGTGACAAGGGATTCTACGGCGCACTCTTTCCGCTGGCCATGTCGCGTCAAGCAATGAAAACGTTTGCGACAAAAGTGGATCACTCCTTCGGATACACACCGGATACCGCATACTTCACGTTGAGCGGGATGTTCCGCCAGCGACTGGGCGATACGGCATGGCGACTGACGCTGAATCATCTCGAGAACTACAACTTCAACGCAGACTGGAATGTTCCGGTCGCCCCCGAAGCCTACACGCGGTCTGGCGATCTGTTTGGCGACCAGTATTCAAATTTCAACGCCGGCAAACTGCTGCTCTACCTCGAAGGACTCGCGGGGCTTGAGTATTCAATACCGGACAACAGACTCGTCGTGCACGACACCATGCCCGCAGGCTGGAAGTGGATGGAGTTTCGCATTCCCATGCAGATTCCGGGCGAGCAAGAGACTCGTTGGCCCGTGATTCGGTTTGATCGATCGTCGCGAGGGCATGAGATCACAAAGTCGATCCGCGTCACCGATTGCCCGCTGCGAATCACGATCCAGCCGTGGTCGGAAGGCAGAGACGTAACGGCTGCTTCAACCGATCCCGCGGGCGTCGAACGCATTTCAACCAGATTTCCTCACTACAGCCGGTTCACGTTCAGTCACGGTCAATCGGCCGCTCATGTTACGCTCCGGCTGACCGAAAACGCTGAAGGTAAGTAGCACACACAGGACGATCAACATGAAACGTTGCGTTTTGACCATCCTCTCGCTGATCGTAGTTGCAAGCGGCCTTGAGTCGGCTTCCGCGGAGGTCTCAGTCGGCAATCGTCCGAACGTTGTCCTTATCTTTATCGATGATATGGGATTCGCCGATCCAAGCTGCTTTGGCAATCCGCTCATCGAGACGCCCCACATAGACAAGCTCGCTGCGGAAGGCATTCGACTGACCAACTTCTACGTCAATTCGCCAATTTGTTCCGCGTCTCGAGTCGCACTGACGACTGGACAGTACCAGGGACGTTGGAGAATCCACTCGTTCCTGAATACTCGGGCGGGCAACGCGAATCGCGGCATGGCCAACTATCTCGACCCGTCGGCCCCGACGACCGCAAAGAAGCTAAAGGCTGCCGGGTACGCGACGGCGCACTTTGGTAAATGGCACATGGGAGGCGGTCGTGATGTCGACGACGCTCCTCTGCCTCAAGCGTATGGATTCGACGAGTCGCTGGTCTCCTTCGAAGGTCTCGGGGATCGAATCATTTGCAACCCGAATGGCGTTGAACGCGCGAGGGCTCTTGGACATGGAAACATCATTCCGTGCGAACGTTGGGAGAGGATGCAGATTCAGGCCGATCGTACGATCGACTTCATTAGGCGTCACAGCGACGAGCCGTTTTACGTCCGCCTGTTTCCAAACGACGTGCATGACGCTCATGTTCCTCGTCCCGGCAGTGCCGACAAATTCAAATCCGTTTCCGACGACCCTTATGTTCGCGATTTCTTTGCCGTGCTCGAAGAGATGGACAGGCACATCGGTCGAGTCGTTGCGACCATTGATGATTTGAACCTTGGAAAGAAGACGCTGATCCTCTTCACAAGCGACAACGGTCCCACCGACTGGCCTCGCAAATATCTGACGGGACCACCGGCTGGCTTCACCGGTCCTTACCGTGGGAGGAAATGGTCGTTGTTTGAAGGCGGCATCCGCATGCCCTTTATTGCACGCTGGACGGGGACAATTCCAGCCGGCATTGAAGATAACAGTAGCGTCGTGGCCGCAATTGATATTTCTCCGACCATCTGTCGATTTGCCGGAGCTCCCGTCGAGAAGGATCTTGATGGTGTGGACTGCAGCGAGGTTTTAATCGGCAAGGCATCCCGTCGCTCCCGACCCGTTTTCTGGCAATACGGACATCCTCACGCCATCCTCAAGGGCGGCAAACCGGAACATCAAAGCCCCACATTTGCGATGCGGGATGGCCGCTGGAAGTTCCTGGTCAATCCTGATGGCAGCGAAGCTCAACTTTACGATCTGAATGCCGATGAAGGTGAGGCCGCCAATCTTCTTTCGAAACAACCAGAACGCGCCGCTGCAATGGCCGGTCAAATCTCGGCCTGGACCGACG
>JAHELS010000002.1 GCA_024644085.1 Rhodopirellula sp. | reverse complement strand
GGCCGTTGTTGGTTGCGTTGGCAGCGATAGATCGCAACTTTTCGTGGTCGTTGCGTAGTTGGCGGTTCAGTGACTTGCGTTCGGCTTCCAGGTTCTCGCGTTGTTGGACCGAGCGCGACTCGATCTGCCCGATCGTCTGATTGAGTAGGACCTCGTCGGTGCCAATGGATTGGATCTGCTCGACAACGAAGCGTTCAATCTCGCCGGCGGGGACCGATGGGGCAGGGCATTCGGACCAGCCTTTCTGCATCGCCGTGCTGCAGACGTAGTAGCGATATCGCTTGCTGCCCTTGCAGCTGTACGAATGCGTCATCGGTCGTCCACACGCTTTGCACCAGATCAGCCCCTTCAAGAGCGCGTTGTGTTTGTTCCGTACTCCGGTGCCGCCAGATTGGCCGTTCACTTTGAGTTGGTTTTGCACTCGGCGGAACAGGTCTAGCGGCACGATCGCGTCGTGCTCGCCTTCGTGCGTCTCGTCCTTGTATCGAATCTTACCGATGTAGGTGATGTTGGTCAGCAGCTTGTAGATTGCGTTGCGGGTGAACTCGCGACCGCCGCGGTGATCGCCCTTCTTGGTCACCCATTGTTTGGTCGTCCAGCCCCGCTGCTTCAGTTCTTTGACGACAGGTAGCAATGAGCGATGTTCGATATACAGCTCGTAGATTTGACGAACACGATCGGCTTCGGTTTCGTCGACAATCAACTTTGTGTTTTCGACCGTGTAACCCAATAGCGGCATGCCGCCTGACCATTTCCCGCGTCGCCGAGACGCGGCCACTTTGTCGCGAATTCGTTCGCTGATCATTTCACGCTCGAATTGTGCGAACGAGAGCAGCACGTTCAGGACGAGCCTGCCCATCGAAGTCGAGGTGTTGAACTGTTGCGTGACGCTGACGAATGATACGCCGTACTGGTCGAAGGTTTCGACGATTTTGGTAAAGTCGAGCAGCGACCGACTGAGCCGGTCGACCTTGTAGACGATCACACAGTCGATCTTTCCAGCCTCGATGTCGGCCAACAGGCTTTGCAATGCTGGACGCTCCATATTGCTGCCGGTGAAACCGCCATCGTTGTAGGTCTTTGCAACGATTTCCCAGCCTTCCTGCTTTTGGGAAGCGACGTAGGCCTCCGCGGCGTCACGCTGCGCATCGAGTGAACTGTACTCTTGTTCGAGTCCCTCTTCGGTGCTCTTACGGGTGTAGATCGCGCACCGCACCGTCTTTTTCGGTTTTTTCACTGGTTGGAATCCTGTTGATCGAGCTTGAAGAACCGGTTGCCGCTCCAGTGCGATCCCGTGACATGTTTGGCGACGGCGGAGAGCGAACGAAACAGTTCGCCTTCAAATTCAAAACCCTGCGGTGTGACCCGGACACGAATCTCACGGCCTTTGTACGATCGCGTGATGAGTGTGCCCGGCAGTGGCAGTGATGACGCTTGAACGCCGTTGGGCAACGCCTGCGTTCGTTTGCCGGCATCGTCGGAATGCCGCCTCGACGCCGGTGATGTGACTCGCAGGTCCGCTCCGTCGGCCAGTTCACGGATGCGTTTGATCGCGTGCTCAGAAAGCCCGCCTTCGACGCTGGCTTGCATCCGCCAAATGATGCGGCGAATCAGCCATTTGCGATTCTTGGCGTGAGTCGTTTCGCCGGTAACCTCGGCGAACTGATCTCGAAGTTCACCGCAGGTCATTTTCTGCAGCCGGGCGACTTCTTTGGCAACGTTGAGCTCCATGTTGGACTCCTGAGTTTGAGGTGAGGAAGGAGGCGTGAGGCAGGAGTTATCAGTGGCAGTTTCTTGCGACCTCCCGTCTCAAGCCTCTCGTTCGTGACACAGAGCCCTGAGTTCGCAGAGGAATCAAGCGCGTCGTGGCGACTTTCGGAAAGACTCTCCGAATTCGTCGCCGAGAGTCGGCCTTGGGCGTTCAAGGTGATGATTGTGTCGGCCAGAAGTGCCGCGATTTCGGTCAACCGCTCGCCAGGCATGAGCGCAGCGGATTGTGTTCTTGTGAGCATCCAATCTCCTGATTCGTTGAGGCGGCGCAGGCCGCGTGGTGAAAGCAATCAGGGATGGCTGGATGTTTGGTTTGCTCGCTTGTTGGTTGTGTTGGCTAGGTCGGGCTCAGTGGCCCACAGGCGTGTTCTCAGGGAGAATCCGCAACAACGCTCGGGCAACGTACGCGCCCCATTCGGTACGCGACAGACCCTCGACAACGGCATCAATGTCCACTTCATCGCCGAGTCGATTGACCGTCTCCGTGATCAGCTTGGCCGTTGGTATGACGTGCGTGGTGCGGTCCCGGCTTGGTTTGGTAAGACACTTCAGCATGCCAAACTGCTCCAGTTGCTCCGCAGCTCGGACCAAACGCATCTTGAGCCGAGGATTCTGGCCGCCGGACCAGTAACTGGGCGTGAAGGGGATCCCGCGATGCAGCATTCCCGAAAGCCATGAATCTTCGATTCCGTCGAGGTCCAGCTCGGCTTCGGCGAAGACTTCAAGCTCCGCAACCAGACATTTTGCCAGTTGCAGTTGATTCGGTTTCATTGGCGTCCCTTCCAAAAGTCGGACAACGTGTTCCAGAAAACAAACTGAGCGATGAAGTGCGATTGATTCGGCAGCCCTTGATCGAAGCCTCACCGCCGGAGGACCCGCTCGCTGCTGTGTGTTGTGTGTGTAGCGCGTGCGCGCACACAGCACAGGGCGTGTGTTCAACACGCCCTGGGGGTACTAGGGGGTGTGCGCGCAACACACACAGACCCAATTTCTGTGTGTTGCGCGAACAAAAAATCTGCGCTCGCAGCACACAGGAATGGTCATGCTCGCTGTCTGTGCGCGCACAAAAAAGCGCGTTCGCAGCACACAGAAAAACGACGTGGTCTACTCTCATGCTTCCTCCACTGGCTGGGGCTCGGTAGCAAGACTTACGGGCTTGTTCGCCCCAAACTTCCACCGGAAGATCAATTCCTGCTCCTCGGCATGCGCCTGTAGTTCTTTGATAATGCGAAAAGGAACTCCGGCACTCGAAGCCGCATTTCGGACGAGCGTCATTCGCTGGGGCTTCTCGGTGACAAACCTCTTTGCGAACATCTCCGGAGTCCATTTCTCTTTCGGGTCGACTTCCGGCCTGGATCGCCTGGCGGGACGTTCCGTTTTCAATTCCGTCGGGTCAAGCAAATCATCTGAAAGCCAAACCGGGAATTCCCAACGCAGGCACTTCGGTTCGATCGGTGGCCATGACCGCACGGCGGCATCCACCACCACGCAGCCCGGTTCTTGGTGATGACGCAGGACCATGTGCGTGTCGGTCGCTCGCGATTGACTTCCGGCCCCAGCGCCGACATCCGTGACGGATTTACCCGACTGATTGCCCTTGCTGGCGTGGTGAACCAAGACGAACGAGCAATTCAAATCGGCCGCATACTGGTCGATTTGGTTGTAAATATCGGTCAGGTTACCGTTGCTGTTCTCGTCGGTGTCTTTGGGTAGGAAGCGATAGAACGCGTCCAAGATGATGATCTTGAAGAATCCTGGCTTCAGCTTTTCAAAGTATGCTTCAAGCCGATTGATATCCCGCAATCGCCCGCGTTGGTTGTCGACGAACATCGTTTGTCCGATAACGGACATCGTGAGTTGTCGAGCACGAGCCACTTTTGGGATCCGGTTGGCCGAAGTCTCGGCGTGCAGTTCGTTGTCGAGAAGCAAGACGTTGCCCTGATGCGTCTGGTACGTGTCGAGCCATTGGCGTCCCGTCGCGACCGCGATCGCAAGATCCGTCACGAGCCATGATTTTCCGAGTTTCGGCGGAGCGATCACATTCATCGTTTCCCCGACTCGCAGCAGTCCCTCGATGATCGGTTCGCGAAGAACGGGGAAGTTGTCAAGCAGCGCGTCGACGGATTGAACCTGAAGCGTGACATCTTCCTCGGCATCAACTTTTGATTTCGCATCGGAAGCGAAGGCCGCGTTGCGATCGCACTTCTTTTCCGCGTCACGCAATCGCGTCACGATCTGAGGATCGCTCCAAGTGACCGGAAACGGCCTCGCGGCTGCGTAATCTCGAATGCAGTGAATCGCATCGGCATCACGAAGGTCATGCTCCACGCACCGACAACACGCGACGTACAGCCGGTGCGAGCCGTCGTTGTGATCGGTCACATTCATGGCGAGCAGAGCTTTCAAGCAGGCTTGATAGCGAACGTCATGATCGGTGCCGCTGGCTTGCCGGGATGCCCGCTGTTTATCGGGCGAGGCACCCGTTTTGGGCCAAAGCCACTCGCATATCTGTTCGATGTCGCTCTGCTTGGCTTCGACGTCAGGGGAATACGCGTCGAGGCGCTGCGCTGTGACCGTGAAGAATCGTGCTCGATCATAGACCTCAACTTTCCCCTTCCCGTCGGGTCCGAAGCCGTCTTTGCGGCAGTTCGCGTGGTCAGGCTTACGAGCCTTCAGGAACAGCTTGATACCGCGGCCCGAAGGAGAGATTTCGCTGTAAGTGTTCAACCCAGCGACGATTTCTCTTCCCCAAATGAAACCGCCCTCGGCATCCAGGCAGTGATCAAGATCGACGCCGGCGTACGGATCGTCGGGCGTGAAGACGAATCCGACTCCGGTCAGATCGTTTCGTGACTGATAAAGGGCGAACGCGGTATCAAACGACGTCCGAGCCGACGGATCGGTCACGCTCGCTTGAAGCCCCGACCGTGGGTGGATCGGAACTTTTCGCTCTTTTCTTTCCCCGGTCTTCTGATCGATCTCCACCACAATCTTCCAGCACAGCCACTGATCGACCTCACGGAGGGTTCGTGGGATGTTCTGTACGGGAAATTCAGGCTCACTCATCAGCGCTGCTCCCCCCAGTTTGGCAACTCGCTCTGTTCATTCGTTTCAGTTCGCTGGCAATGCGTTCGAGCGACGCGGGCGAAAACACGCGGGCGTGCCCGGCCCAGCCGACAGCGGGAATCTGTCGTGATCGAATGACGTATTCGATCCGATGAATTTTTTCGTCGAGCCGGCGTGCGATCTCGCCGACCGTTAGCAGCGATTCGGGTTGTTCCATCGTTCATTCCTTCGTTTGGGTTTTGTGACGATACGGGTTTGCAAGATGCTCCGCATACAATGCCGGCCCTCTGCTTGTAGACCTACCCGGTTCAGCGACGAATGACGGACACTTCCGATAAGAATCGCCAAAAAAGACTACGCATCACGCCATGCGTTTTCCGGGATACCCGACACAGACTCAATTCTCCCTACCCCTTGAACTACCCGGTTGAGCACGGGACTGACGGCATAATATTCCGAATTGGCGGGAGACAATTCCGTCACACTCCAAATGGAAATCTCAGTCCAACGACACAACAAGTTGAGAATGTAAGGAGATCAGCATTTGGTCGCCGAATGCAAAAACCTATTTGGTCAAAAAGTTCTTTCGTTTGTATTGAAACGAAGACTTCGGACCAGGCCCAAAGGTGGTGTCATCTGAACGTGAGCACCCCCAGCGTGATGTATGCGATCGACGACCTACTCGATGTGGAAGTAGAGACAAGTGGGAGATGTAGAGTTGCATTTCTTGCGCCGCGCGCGGATTCTCGGCTATCGTTAGACCTACGCCACTTGCGCTCGGAAACACGCGAAGTTGGCTGGGCGATCGCTCGGGATTTGCAAATTACGTGATTAGTTAGACTCGATGACAATGCATCGAATACCCACTCGCAAAAGATTTGATGTCCGCGCGGAACCGCAAACGGTCGCAGCTCAATGACGGAAGTCGGAGAATTCAGAAAGAAAGTTGATTCTCCCTACTGTTACCTCTGCGAACCCCAGACGACTTTAACCGAGATACTCCGAGAAAAACGCCGAAAAATTCTTCCCACGCTGGCGAAGAGTTTTTGCAAGAAGCACTTACTTTTTGCTGCTGAATTGCAGTGAGTAAAGATCGGCGTCTTTCATCACGATTCGCAGTCGGATGGGCTTGCCGGCCAGGCGGCTCACGTCCATGCCCTTTTTCCAGGTGACGGTTTGATCGATGCGGTCTCCGATCATCTCCCGGCAGTCCTGATGCGAGAAACCTTCAATCGGCTTCCCGTCTGCCATCTGGATTTCGACCAGCAGTCCACCCACCGCCGATGTGGCGAAGTTGAGCGACAGCTTCTCGCCCGAAAAGATGAATGGTTTGCTGATGAACTCGCCACCGGCGTAGGGAGCCTGCACCGAAACGAAACCGTCGGGGCGGATGACGTACCGCCGGACATGATTCGACGGATAGCCGGAATGATGCTTCACGTAGAGCGACAACTCGCGGGGACCAGTTTGCACGATGCCGCGTGCAGCGTAGTTCGCTCGCGATGTCCAGTTCTGCAGATCCTCGCCCGGCCGGACGAAGGCCTCGATGAACGTTCGCTGGAAGTTGTCGCCACCGCGCGCCGACGCCAACAAGATGTCCGTGCAATCGTTCACATAATTCCATTTCGTAGGCGTGCCGATTCGCCTGGCTTCGTCGTCGGTCAATACGCGACGCCCGGGCAGGTAGCGGGTCGGAAGCCCCAGGTAGATGTGCGGCGCTCGAGCATAAGGATCGAACTGGTTCGTGTAGAGGTGCTCGCGAGGTTGGCCGCCCAACTCCAGGTCAATCGGTTCGCTCCAGTGAATGAAGTCCTTTGACGTCGTGCGGGCGATCCAGCGTTTTCCCTCTCGAAACACACGGAAATAGCAGACGTACTGCTGCTCACTCGCGGACCAGAACGCATTGTTCTGAGAGTCGAACGCCCCTTTGGTGATTACGGGCTCGGGCTGGAGTTGCTTCCAGTTCAGGCCGTCAGCGGATGCAAAGGCCAGCAGTCCGGGCTGGCCGGTCCCGCCGAGCGCTTTATACCGCTGGTCGACAGGACAATCCGGGTTGGTGTCGATGAACGGAGCCAGGTTGTGGCAGCCACGATTGCGAGCCAGCACCACGTTATTCGCTTTGGTACCGTGAACTTCGTAGATGTCCAGTTTGGGCCGCATCCAGTGGATTCCATCTTTGCTTTCGGCAACACAGGTGACCTCCGTATCAAGGTCGTGTTTCGCCTCGGGCATGCCGCGGTAATAGAACCGGTAGGTCTCGCCGTCCTTCAGCACGGTTTCATATCCGCTATACAGCCCTTCCCACGGCTGATCGAACCGGAACACGATTTCGCGCGGCTCTGGGCGATGAAGCGCGAGCCGGACGCCATCCAGCGATCCAATCAAATGGTGATCAACGAACAACTCGCGACGCGAGCCGATGTCGATTGGCTCTGCAGCCCGCGTCATGGTCGTGAAGAGGAACACGGCGATCCACACGGCAGCCATAAAACGGTGTAGTTGTCTCATCACTGATCCTTTCGCAAGAACGTTACCAGTTCTGGAGTATCGAGCGTTCGCGTCAGGCGGAACACGCCCGCTGGGCCGTTGGGGTGGCCGCTGTAGATGAAGATGTGTTGGACTCCGCGTTCTTCGTCGATGACCGCTCCAGCGGGATGGAAACCATCAGCGTCTCCGTAGAATTTCCCCCGGCGCTGAAACAGGCGGCACTCGCGACGCCACTTGCCTTGGGACCAGTCCTCTGGCGCGATGCTCCAAAGCCAGAGCTCCATGCGATGTCGTTCGCTACGCACAACTTCGAACCGCTTTGTCACCGGATTGAACGACAGGTCGACCGTGTCCACGAGTCGCGGGTCTTGCAAGTTTGTTTTCGTGATCATTGGCTTCTGTCCGGGCAACCAGGTCATCTGCCGGTGGGCCCGCACCTGGTTCTGATCGCGGGTGACGATACGATACTTTCCATCGTGAAATATCGCTGCAGGTTCGTATTGCTTGAACCCGGCTGGATGTTCTTCAGCCCGCCATGTTGCGCCGCCATCGGGGGAACGGAGAACCACGAGTTTCTCAGAGTACTTGTGGTATTGATCCACCTCGCCGAACCAGTTGCCGAACACGAGCAGACCTTGCTGAGGATCGTCGAGAATGCGCGGGCCGATGTTGATGATGGGATGCTTGAAGGTGTCCTCACGTAAAGCCTCGGAAAAATGTTTCCACGTGCGGCCCGCATCGTCACTGCGGAAGACGCCGTGGTTGTTCACAGCAACGACCGCGCCGTCATGCGTCGTCCCGATCGCGTGCAAGTGGACCTTGTAACCGAGCGGCGATTTGTTTCCCTTGTCGAACTTCGCCCGATGAGAAAGCGGCACGATGCCGCCGCGGTTACGATCTTTCGGCTGCATACAGTCTCGCAAGTCGTAGGGCTCGGACCATGTCTTGCCGCCATCGTCGCTACGAAGCACCACACCGTAGGACATCTTTGGATGCGGCTTGCCGGCGCCTTTGGCCCGATGTCCGGGAATCCGGCGGTGCATCACGACGATCGTGTCTCCCGACATCGTCGCGACGGGCCAGCCGTAGTGATTGCAATCTCCCGGCGGATTGATGGGCAGGTTGACCGGGGCCCATTCAAGCAAGCCGCCATGCTTACCGGCATTAAGCTTCTCGATCTGCGCGTCGGACGCGCCCAGCAGTTGTAATGCAAAGTCATCCTCCGCTCTTGCAGGACTCTGCGTGAAAAAGAACACGACAGCGGCGACCAGGATTTTCCCCTGGCATTCTGCCGTGTTCCAAGGTGAGCAACCTGCGTTCTCTTGATTGAAAAAACTCAAATCATCTCTCAGGTCTTCTAGTCTATTTCCGTGCTTTCAGCATTTGCCGCACGCGTTCCTGTTCCTTCTTCAGAGCTTCTCCCGTGACAGGCAAAGGAACGAACATTGAATCCGCGGCAACTGGCTCATCAGAGGGAATCTCGCGCCAGCGAAGCTTGCGAAACCAGACATCCTGCCCGTGGTCCTGAAGCCACAGCCGGCCGCCACGGGCAGTGAGATCCGCACCACGGATCTTCAGCAGTTTGACCATTTCGGCCCACTTGGGGTCTGTGTAGTCGAATGACAGAACTCGCTCACCATTAACCCAGTGCTCGATGACTGTCCCTTTGCATTTAATCCCGCCGCTGTTCCATTGGCCGAAGGGTTTGGTCGCGTCTTTGGAGGGCGCCATGCAGAAAAATAGCGAGCCGGCTGCCTGCCGAGGGTTTTCGCCATAGGGGCTGTGGACGTTGTCCAGGATTTGATACTCGTACTGAGCCGGCCGGTAGTAGACGCCGGAGTTACATCCCTTCGAGACTCTCCATTCGAATCGCAGCTCGAAGTCATCCGGCACGAGCGCCTTGGTGTAAGTGAGCGACCCTCCTCGACGCACCCTGGCAAAGGCGCCCTGCCTGATCTCCCAGTTTCCTTGCTGCTCCCAGCCGGCAAACGATTTGCCGTCGAACAGCGACACAAATCCTTGAGCCGCTTCTTCCGCCGAGAGCTTTCCCGGGGCGATTTTGGTTGCTTTGGCCAACGCATCGGTTTCCGCCAGCGTGAAGCGCGTGTTCATGACGGAATGTTTTTCGGGCCCCTCGGCATATTTGAGGTAGGTCGTCGCGATGATCGTCCCGTCTGGCAACACCTCGAGATCTGAATAGCCGCAGTCGGCATTGCCCTGGCCCGGCTTGTCCGAACTCTGACGCAGGGTGTTGTGGAAGAGCTTGATGCGGTAATCGCCCGGTTTGCCGGCGAGGATGTCTTCGAAGCGTCCCACCCATGCGACGTAATGGCCATAGGTCGGACTGCTCTTCGCCACGTCACGGAAGGCGACGACGAGGCGTCCGTCCGGAGCAAACTTTGCAACGTGGCGATCCCCTGTGAGTGTGGCGGGCAGTTCTTTGGGAGCGGTCCAGGTCTTCGCGTCGTCTCGGCTGACGGAGACAAGCGACTGATGCTTGCGACTGTTTTCACGCAGTAGCATGAGGTGGGTCATTTCATTGGAAGACCGGATGACGCAAGGCTGCGACCAGCGATCCGGGACACGGAGGATGCGGCGACTGGAACTCCAGGTCAGGCCACCATCGCGGGACTCACTCTGGACAACGTAGCTCGGCAGGTCGCTCCACATCACGAGCCGCTTGCCATCATCAAACTTGAGTACGGTCTTGGGAGGAACTTCTCCTTCGACCCCATTGGGTGCCATCGGAGTCCACGTTTTTCCTTCGTCTTCGGAATACGATTGGTGCATGGGATATGGCGGCTTGCCTTGCCGGCTCCAGTCCAACCCGTCCGCAAAGCAGAAGAGACGAGCTGTCCCGTCGGGAGCAACGAGGCGATGCAAAGCCGGCGTGTTCGAGGTCTCCGTCCAGTTGTCCGGCACGTTCAGCGGCTTGCTCCAAGTGCGACCGGCGTCGGTGCTTTTGGCGATTGGACCGACCCATTGCGCATGGCCAAGGCACCACGCTGTGAACATCGTTTTTTCATCAGGCAGCAGGACCGTGTCGCAGTGTCCCTGGTAAACAGACTTCGTTCCAGCCGCCACAACGTAGTGGCGATCCTTGTCGTCGGAAAGATCGACGAGCGGCATGTCAATCTTTCGGTTCACGCCAGATGTCGGATCTTTGAAGGCAGGAATCTGCGCGACTTCGCGCGCGAGGGGGCGGCTGATGAGCATCTTCGTCTTCGATTTCGGGCCTTTGAACGTTCTGGCGAGGATGTCGTCTTCAGTGAAACGGGCCATCAGGATCTCGCCGTCCGTGGCACGGTTGCGATCCCAGGAGATGTAGATCGTGCCGTCGGGGGCCTGGAAACCGTCGGGGTACGACACGCCGGTCCGCTCGTCGAGCATCAAGCCGCCACGCCACGTCTTGCCGTCATCGTCGCTGAGCCACGCAGTCAAATGAGAACGGTTGTTTCCCTTGTAATCAGGTCCCGTACCAGGAATCTCGTCGATGGTCTGGCCGTGCTTGATCAACAGGATACGGCTGGAGGCAAGTCGCCTGATGAAGAACCGTGCTCGCGGATGTTTGAAGGTTGGCAATGTTGGCTTTGTCCAGGTAAGACCACCGTCGGATGAGAAACGCTGCATGACGACCGTCCGAGTTCGGGCAAGCAGCCAAAGACGACCGTCTTTCAATTCGACGATCATCGGTTCCACCCAGTTCGAGTTTGGAAACGACGCCACGCTTCGCCATCTCCAGGTCCTTCCCTGATCTTCGGAGACCAGCAGATTAGCGCCTCTGTATTTTTTCAACTCGGGAAAGGTACTGGAATTGATGAATTCAATCGGCAGCATCCACTGGCCGTTGGCAAGAATGGTTGGTTTGGAGATTACGAAACCGTGACAGAGGCGACGCGGTTTGGACCACTGTGGTTGGGCGTCGTCGGGATTTTTGCAGGTCGTCACCCAGACGCCATCGCGTCCATCGACATGTCCAATTGTCTGGTTGAAGAACAACCACACTTTCCCCGCTGGATCCGTCCACAAGTTGCCTACCAGTGTGCTGCGCGCCGGCAACCCTTTCCGATGCATGTTGATTACGAGCATCGGTTTCGAAAATGTCTCACCGTCCGGCTCGCTGCGGTTGAGCACGAAAAACCCGCCAGCGCCATCTTCTCCTGCAACCCAGCAAGACCAGATGCGTCCCTTCGGCGTTTGTGTAATGCCGATGGTCATACCGTAATCCAGCTGGTCATAATCGAATTCGGGCAGCGGGTTGGTGTTGAGTATCGGCGGGACGAGCGCGAGGTCACAAATCTCGCGTTGGCTGAGCGATTTCAGTTTGGCCGCAACGCCGCGTTCATACGCATGGATCTCGGCCGGCGTCCTGTTTGCGAACTTCGCTTCGGGATGCGCGGTGAATTCCGCGTCGTTCGCCGCGGTCGGCTGCTGGCCCACGAACGAACAGACCAGGCAAATGGTGATTTCGGCGATTGAAGGAATGATTGCTCGTCTCATATCGTTCTCTCCTACTCCACCGCCAGCTTCTCAAGCGGAATCACTGCCAGTTCAGCACTGTTGTTGTTGCCGCGCCGATCGCCGTTGTTGGAATAGCCCACGTAAAGTTCTTCCTGATACTCGACTGCGTATGGATACGACAAAGCTGCACCCTGATCAGATTCACCTGGACCGTCCTCAAACACAGCGTGCCGGATCACAAATACTTTCGAGAACGTGTTCTCACCCGGCTTGCTGACCGCAATGGTCAATGGTGAGCGCCGATTTCCACCGTCGTCGGTCGTCGAACAGATCAGGTAGCGCTGTCCGCTGCTGAGAACTCCCGAACACGGTTTCGAGGCCGCCATTGGCAGGTTGCTCTCAGCGGACGGCGTCCAGGCTTGACCGTAATCCATGCTCGATGCACCCAGCGCGAGCGCCTTCCCACCGTATCGCGCGATGTTTGTCACACGCTGGCCATCAACGAATATGGAAGACTCTCCCCACATGTTCCGGACTCCGGCGCCACGGGGAATGATCACGGTCTTCCATTTCTTCAGATCATCACCAGCACTGATCGCCACGGCGGCGGGATTCCCTTGCCCCACGATGAATCCCGGCATGATCCAGTTGCCGTCGTCCATTTTGACCGGCTCGGTCATCGGCCAGAAACCGTCCCTGACAACCGTGCCCTGCGCCCGCCACTCGCCAGTCTCTTCGTTCAGCGTGTAGGCCCGGGTGTGAACACCTTTGCGAGTTCCGTGAAAGGCACCGAGAAACGCCCACAGTGTTTGCTTTCGGGAAAGAAAGACGCCATGACTCACCGCAAGATCATCGTCTTCAATCCCAACGTCGATCGTACGGACCTTTGACCAGGTCTTGCCGCCGTCTTCACTCACACAATATCGGCCTTCCTCCGTGAGCGTGTTTTCACTTCCCTTATTGTGGCCGAACGAAGCATAGAGCTTTGCCTGATGCCAAGCCAAAGCCACACCATGAAGAAAACCGTACCCATCCACCTTGCGTTCATATTTCTTGATGACGTGAAATTGGACGCCTTTGAGGACTTCGGCTTCGGATGTTTTTGGAAGCGTCGAGCCGGTCCACAAAGTGAACGGATGCGGCGACGTTGGAATCTTGTGGGTGGCCGTCACCGGTTGGTAGGCCGCCGCCATTTCTTTGGCGTCGAGTGGTTTATCGAAAAGGCGAATCTCATCGAGCGCTCCAGCAAAGTTCTGCCAAATGCGACCGTTGTCATCGACACCGCCGAATGTGAGCGGAGCTTGGGTCTGCGGGATCGGCTTCGAAAGCTTCACTTGGCCCGCGAGTTTGCCGTTTACCCACAGCTCGGCGTTCATCGGACGAACGACGACGCCAATCAGGTGCCAGTGCCCAGGTCTCGGTTGGACAGAGCGGTCGGCCGTTACCCAACGACCTTGATAAACATACAGGCGAAAGCGTTTGTCTTTATCAAGCAACACACTCCACTGTCGCTGGCCCAGTGAGTAGCGATTCTTCGCCGCAATCATCTGTTGTCCGCCGCCCAGCCGATAAGGATTCACCCACACTGTCAGCGTAAATCCCTTTTCGCCGCCGGCGAGTCGTTCTGAGTCTTTGACTTTGAGAAGCGATTCACCATCGAAAACGAGGCTGTTGCCTTCGACTCCGTCAGCAGCGGAAACATTGCCGAGCACACTCAGTTCAGATGACTCCGCCGAATCAAGCGACCAGGACTGATCGGCGGCCATTAGATTCACGCACGGCAGAATCAGAACAACAAAGACCATAAATCGCAGCATAGTGTGGCCGATGGGTGATATTCGGTTGTCAGTGTTTTGTTGGATTGTCGATGGTATCTCATCTTTCAGAGCCCACCGTCTTCGTCCGTGGTCTTCGGATTGCCAAGTTGAGTATTTGATTGATGAAACACCTCGCGAATCCAGTCGCCGCGTGTGGCTGATTCGGCGGGAACGGGCAGGTGATGTTCTTTCGCCAGGGCTGTCCAGCGTTTCCTCAACTTCCCATCCAGCGGTTGATCGAGTATAGCGGCGTGCCCCGGGAAGGCTTCGAAGTATTGGCTGACGATATGTTTGCCTCGCGCGCCTGGTTTCGCGGGCGCACGTTCCACTCCGTGCAGACCACCGTGTCCGGCCCACCATTGCACTGCGGTGAAATCGGCATGACCGGGTGGAACGTCGCTGACGTGGATGGTTGCGCCGCCGTGAGACCAGATCCGTTTCTGTAACGCTTTGACATCGACCTGCTGGACGGGGACGTTCGCTTCGAGGGCCATGTCGGCGGCGTGTCCGGCGGCTCCGCCCAGTGACATCCAGATCGGCTCAAGACGGATCGTACAGAAGCCGACGTGACTCGCACTGCACGCGGTCGGGACAAGCAGGTTGCGCATTTTCTTCGGCACAATAACTCCGTAGGGAATCTGATACGGAGTGACGCCTTTATAAAACTCGCCGGTGTGCCGACCGCCGATCTTCGGACCTTCGTGACTGGTGCCGTGACAGTTGTGGCTGTATTCGCCAACTGCGATCGAGTCCGGATGGTACCGGGCTCGGGCATCGTTCGGGGCGTACTCCGTGTCGGCTTCGGTGTAGACGCGGAGGCCGACCATGCGTCGGGCTTCCCGCACATAGATCTGCGGCGGGATGTGATTCGTGTCCGCGAACTCATCACGGCACAGGCCCCACGTCGCGGCTTCCTTTCGAAAAGCTTCAGGAAGTGCGGGATCGGTCTGGACGAAGTGGATCAGGCCGAGTTGCCAGTCGAGATGTTCCTGTTCAATGCGGCGGCGCGTGGCAAGATCGCCTTCAGCGTAACCCTGATTGCGACCGGGCATGGAGAGGCGGACCAAACCCTTCGAAACGTCGTTGATGTCATGCTTGCGGTTGGGAAGGATCGGCAGGTGAGCTTTGAGCACAAACGGCCTGCCCGGGTATCCAAACGCCGAGCGAAATTTGTCGGCTTTCACCAGCGGAACCAGAGCCGCATAGTCGTTGCGATCATAGTTCTTCGGAATTGGAACCGGGACACGGTTCTTCGGAACCTGCGTCATGCAGAGTCGAAAGTTGTACCCCTGAACCTGTCCATCAGCTTTTTCGGGGGCGAGCGATTCGTCGTACTCAGACCTGGCTTCCCGTCCCACGCGATACGGCACGCCCGCCGCAGCGAGCAGGTCGCCCTCATAACTTGCGTCGATCACAATCCTCGGCTGGATCGTAACGGAGCCGCCGCCCGAGTTCGAGAATGTCAGTGTGGTGATGGAGTGATCTTCAACAGACACGCCGTCGAGGCGATGCCGCATCAGGATCCTGATCGATGGCTTCTCGGCAAGCATCTGCTGAAAGATCAGCAGGTTGGCCGATGGCTCGCCATGGGTTCCTCGCCAGCAGTCCCGGACCTGTTCCGAGTCCTTGCCATAAGTCGTCTCGTAGTGCTTTAGCACCCGCTGACTGAACTTGAGAAAAGGTCCGTGGAGCGATTCGAAGCTGTGAAAGTCCGAGTGCGAAAGACCGTGCGTCGTCATCCCGCCGATCCGGGCCGTCGGTTCGATCAACAGCACGCTGCGCTGGCCTTCCGCAGTGGTCAGTGCGGCAGCAATGCCAGCCGGGGTCGCGCCGTAGATGACGACGTCGGAAGAAACGGGCTCACCGGCTTGCGCAGAGGCAAACACCGACATCAGCAAGATGAGGAAAACGGTACCCAAGCTGCTTTGATTCATTCTCATAGCTTACTTTTGGCGGAGAGCAGCTTCCACATCTTCAGAATCTCTTCACCACGGCTCTGCTCTGTCGGCGGCGAATCCGTGTCGGCCGCCGCTTTGGCGACTTGGGCAGCTAGGTCCCGGGGATCAAGTGCACCGGACTGCAATTCGGTGAAGCCCTGACGCCAGACCTTTGCCGACGCTTCGGTGAGCGGCTCGTGGAGCGCGGCGTCATAGGAATGGAAGAAACCCCTGGTGGTGAAATACTGCGCGGCGGGAATGACTGGTTCGGGATCGGTCACTTTCAGATCGTTGAAGAAACTCACCAGTTGCCGGTGTTCGACGAGTGTTCGCACCAGCAAGTCTGCATCCAATTGAGCAGGCGCGACACTTTGCTGTTTCGCGAGCGCGGCGGCGAAGCCGGCGGCTTCGCCGGTTTGCATGAAAACTGGTTCGAGGCGGACTGCGCCCCATGCGATGTGGGTCGCAGACAGACACACAGGGACTAACAGGTTGTCGATCTTCCGCGGTAACAGCGAGCGATACGGTATCTGTGACGGCCGCGATTCTTCTGTAAGGATTAACTTTCCGTCGTACTTGAAGCCGGCGCGGCTGTCGGTGGTGCAGGAGTGCGAATCCATGTACCAGTCGGTGATTGCGATGCTGTCCGGGTGAATCGGCGTTCTTGCATACCCGGCCGCCAGGCTGCCATCGTTCTCCGTGAAGACGTGCCGGCCGACGATGCGGCGGGTTTCGCGGACGTACATCTCGTACGGCACGTGGCCGTTGTCGGCGTATTCGTCTTTGGGCAGGCCCCACATCTGAAAGTTTTTCCGTCGCTCAAGCGGAATCGATTCATCGTTCTGCAGAAACCACATCAGGCCGAGTCCGAACTCGAGATGCCGCTGCGTGATTCGGTCGCGCGCGTCCCAGTCGCCGTCAGGGTAGTCGTGATTCTCGCCGGGAAGGATGGGGCTGTTGACGTGGGACTTGTGATTGGGACCGTTGTATGAGCCGATGTATTTGCGACCGTAGCCGACGTATTCCTCGCGGTCATAGATCGCCGGTTTGGGAATCGGAATTCGATTCGCAGGATCAGAGGTAACGCAGAAGCGATAGTTGTAGGCCTGTACGGCACCATCGGCGCTGAACGGACTGGACGGGTCGACGCTGCCTTGTCGCGCATTGTATGCGCGGATGTTGATCCCCTCCCTGGTGACGCTCTGTGGCGAGGTGAAGTCTATGTTGGCGAACACCTTGCCGGCGTGAGGTTCGTTGTATTCGTCCCGTGCCTCGCGGCCGACCCGATAATCAACTCCAGCGAGCGCGAAAAGGTCGCCTTCGTAGGTGGCGTCGACAAACGTCGCGCCGCGGACGGTGATCGTGTCAGTACTTTTCCGCGTTCTCAGGACAACGCTTTGGATCAGCCGACCATCTTTGCCGACCGACGCCGGATAGTGATCGAGCAGCAGCGTGATGTTCTCTTCGGCGGCCAACAACCGATTGTATTCGCGCTCGGCGACGTGCGGCTCGGCCCAACTGATCGGATAGTGCTCATGGGTGCAGCGAATCGTCTGATGTGTTTTCGAGTCGCGACCGAACGTTTCAATGTAATAGCCCTCGATGTTCTGGAGCATCTCAGTGAAGATCGGCGAACGCGGGCCGCCGTACAGCGCGTCCCATTGCATGAGCCCGTTTGTCATCATGCCGCCGACATGACCGTTGTGCTGGACGAGTAAAACGCGGCAACCTTCGCGCGCCGCCCGCACCGCGCAGGCCACGCCGGCCCCGGTCCCGCCAATCACGACGACGTCAAACTCTTTTCCGTCGACCTCCGCGGGCGTCGCGGCTTGCTTGAGTCGAATTGGTTCGTCCGAGCGCTTCGTGCCGGTGTCGCCCCCTTTGGTCGGACGTGTTTCCTTTGCCAACGGAGAGAGCGCGACCCGGGCCGCCATCGGGTTGCCCAGCGGAACGGGCTTTTTCGACATCTCGATCTCTGCATAGCCGGAAGGCCGCTTGCCGGTTCGTTCTTCACGGGCCAGATCGATGGGCAGAATTTGCAGCCCGTCGACAATCACGTATCCGTCTGCGCCTTCGTTCGAAATGGTGACGCGAGCCTTCGCGTTTGCCTCGAAGCGGAAGATCCCCAGGGTATTGGGGACCCGATCGTTCATTGCTGGCTGGCGCTGGTTAATCCGGAGTGTCTCTTCTTCGCCAGTTCCCGTGACCGTGACTTTCGTTCGGGATGACCGGTTCTCGTGCCACGTGAAGAGGAGGCGGATTTCATAATCGCCGGCTTCGGGAATCGTCGCGGTGAATGTCGCGCTCTTCTCTCCTCGGCCCTTGTTGCCGTCGTGCCGGTAGCGGTCGCCGATTGGCGAGGGCTGCGCATTGCTTGTCGCCCATGCGCCCTGATAATCAGCGGCGTTGTCGTCGAGGACGATTCCCGGCAGGCTACCCGCTCGGACGATCTTCCTCGGTTTCGCGATCGGCGATGCGGCTCCCGGCGGAGGCCATGACAGGATCTGCCCGTCGGCTAGCAGGCGGGTCTTCAGCTTTCCGTAGTCGACTTCCTGAACTGCAACTTCCTGGTCAATTGCGAGGCACGCCGCCGTCGCTGCGGACTGGCTCGTGACCATGAAGACCGGCTCCATGCGGAGACTGGCAAAGGCCGAGTGGCTTGCGGAAAGCGCGAACGTCGCAAACAGATTTTCGCATTCGGCCCGCTTCGGAACGATCGCGCCGTAGCCGATTTTGTAGGGCCCGAATCCGCCTCGCCCCCCAGCGACTTTGCCTTCGCGGATGACCACGCCGTCCTTCACGATGCGGCGGATTTCGTGAATATCGGTGCCGTAGGAACCGAGGCTTATTGGCTTGGGCGCAACTTCGCGACCGAACGTGTGGTGTTCGGTGAGGACCAGGTCACTGACCATTCGGCGGCCTTCGCGTACGTAAATCTGATGCGGCCAACCGCCCCTGTCGGTGAACTCGTCGCGTGGCAATCCGAATCGAGCCACGTCGGTTTTCACCTTCTCGGGCACGCGCGGGTCGGTGGCGAGGAAATGCAACAAGCCTCGATGGTAACTCTCGATCTCCGTCGCGATTTCTGCGCGCCGGTCGTAACTCGCCTCCGCCCATTCCCAACTTGTGCCGGGCAGATTGCCGCCGAACGTCGCGGTGTTGAAGTCCCATTTCTGGTTGGGCAGCGGGTCATGCTTGCTGAACCAGCGCAGGTCCATGTCGTCGCCGTTCTCCTGACAGGCTTCGATGAAGCGGGCGACCAACTCGTAGGTCTTTGGGTCGTAATTCGGCGGAGGCTTGATCGGCAGCCGATCCTCAGCCGTGCTCAGGCAGAGACGAAAGCAATACGCCATCACGCCCGGAGCCGGATCGCCTGGTTCGCCGGGATCGCCTTCGCTGACCAGCGGTAACAGGCCGCTGGTCGGATCACCTTTGACGACATACGGATCGAGTGGAAAGTCCCGATCCCAGACGCCCTGACCGCCCGGCACGCGCCCGTTCGCACCCGGCTTCCGATGACTGACGCGCGGCTTGTATTTCTCGGCGTATTGGATGCCGTTGTAGGTTTCAGCGTATTTGGCGTTGCCCTCGCGCATCACCGTGTAGCTGACCCCGGCGGCTGCCAGCAGGTCGCCTTCGTAGGTCGTGTCGAGAAACATCTTCGCACGGATCGTGCGACCATCTTCGATCGTTAGCTCCGTGATGCGGGCGCCATCCTTTTTCACCGACGCCAGGCGTGCATCGCGCAGGACGGTCCCCCCGGCTTCCCTGACCAACTCCTCGAACACGCGCTCGGCGACATGCGGCTCGATCGAATACGCCCCGCCGGTCGCCGGCCCGCCCTTGCCCTTGAACGACTGGTCCCAGTTCAAGGTCTTGCCGTAGTTGGCGACAAGCCGCGAAAAATACTCGCGGGCGATTCCGCCGACGCTGCGCGGCTCGCCGATGTCCACCGCGCTCAGTCCACCGGAAGTCATCCCCCCGAGATACCGTCCCGGCTCTAACAAAACCACTCGCTTCCCCATCCGCGCCGCCTGCACGACCGCGGCGACGCCACCTGACGTACCGCCGTAGACGCAGACATCGGCTTCGATTCCATCGCGCACCCAGTCCTCGGTCACGCGAGCGACCGTCAACCGACCGGTGCGATAGTGATTCTTGCCGTCCGTGCTGCCGCGTTCGTAGAAGCACAAAATCGTCCCGTCCGGCAGCGCTGCCAGATCGCTGTAACCGCTGAAGCCTTCTTCCAACGTGTGACTCGCAGACCAAGTCTGGCCTTCGTCATCGCTTAGCTTGATCGTCACGTTCTTGCGATCTCGATTCTTGCCGGGCGTCTCTTTACCGTCGGCGCGGCTCAGATTGTGCGGATTGGAAAACGCGATCACACCGGGCTGATCACCCCGCGGCTCACGCACGCGAACGATGCCCGCCATACAGATCGGCTCGAGCAGTTGCTGGTCGAAACGCGGCCTGGACCAGTTGGTGGCTCCGTCGGGACTGATCGTGACCAGTCGGCGATGCGTCCGCGATTCGCTGCGCGTGTTTAGCATTACGCTTCCGTCAGCGAGTTGCACGACCACGGTTTCGTTCGGATAAATGAACTCCGGCGTATCCGGTACAGCAATGTCGCCCCGTTGCCATGTTTTCCCGTGATCGTCGCTGTAGATCGTCGCCGTCACCGACGGTCGATGCGCGTGGCCGCCCGTGCCTAAAGAAAGCCAGACCGGCACAATCAGCCGCCCTCGCTTCGGTCCGTGAGTGAGCTGGATCGCGTGAGACGGGCCGGTTGCCAGCACCTTCCAGTCGTAATCGGAGCGAAAGTCCTCGAAGGACTTCGTAATCTCAACCGGCTCGGTCCACGTCGCGCCGTCGTCATCACTGCGCATGTAGAAACAGCGCATGTATTCGAGGCAGTAAAGAAAATGCACGGCCCCGGTTTCGTGATCGACGATGGCGACCGGATTGTTGACCGTGTTGTCGCCGGGCTTGTCCAGATTCTGAGCCGCCGCCAGCGGATTGATCGGCAGATCGCCCTCGACGTGGACGATCTTCTGCCGCGGGCCCCACGTCTTCCCGCCATCCGTGCTCCGCCGCATCAGCACGTCGATCGGTCCCCAATCGCCACGGTCACTCTTGCGCGCCTCACAGTAAGCCAGGACGGATCCTTGTTTGGTTACCACGATGCCTGGAATCCGGTAGAGCGCGTAACCCTCTTTGCCCGCTTCAAAGAGATCGACCTTTTCGACGGCGGATGCGGAAGCAATAAACAAGCTAAACAGAAGCAGCGATTTCAGGAGTGTTTTCATTTCAGGGTTTCGGTTAAGGGTTCACCACTTGCCGTCTCATGACAACAACATTCTCGCAGACGACTTTCGCGGTGCCCAGTTGTTCGTGGGTCGGAGCAACGCGGACATTTGTGAATCCGGCGGAATCGCCGGCGTCACTGTTCAGAACCACGCCGGACAGGTTCGCCGCGCTGCTGCTCTTCGTGCCGGACAGCGTCCAGCCTTCTGGTTCAGCGAGGTGAGAGTGATCTGGTGAACAGATCGAGCTTCGAGACGCTGAAGCGTTTGTATCAGCTCGCCGATAGTGCATTCGATGAATACTCACTCTCTGGTTTGCCGCCACGCAGTTCGAATGAAGTCGCCTCGCGTGCGGAGCTCCGTCAACGCTTGCAGATCGGCGCCGCTCGACTTTGCGATTGCCTTCCACGCTGATCGCACACGCTCATCCAGTGGCTCGTCAAGCCCGACGGCGTGTTCGGGAAATGCTTCGAAGTACTGGCCGATGCGATGTTTGCCCCACTTGCCGTACTGGGCGGGATCATCGTCAGTCGTTCGGTCGAGTGCGATGAAGCCGCCGAGACTTCCCCACCACTGGACCGCGGCGAAGTCGTCGGATTCTTCCGGAACGTCGGAGGTGTAAATCGTTGCGACTCCAGTTCCGTGAAGCCTTGCGCGAATGGCTGCCGGTTTGATTTTGGGGAGCGGTGCATCCGATTCCAGGGCCAGGCCAATTGCCTCCCCGGCGGCCTGCCCAAGTGACATCCAGATCGGCTCCAGTCGCAGAGCACAGAAACCAACGTGTGACGACGAACACGCCACCGGCACGGCCAGGTTATCAATCTTCTTCGGCAGAAGTGTCCCGTAGGGGATCTGGTACGGAGCCGCTCGTTGGTAGAACTCGCCAGTGTGCCGGCCGCCGATCGTTGGCCCTTCGTGATCAGTGCCGTGACAGTTCGGACCGTAGTCGCCCATGGCAACGGCATCTGCATGAAACACCGCTCGTGCGTGGTTCGTGTCAGGCGCACGTTCGGTGTCACGCTGAGTGAAGACATACCGTCCCACCATGCGTCGGCCTTCACGAACGTAAAGCTGCTCGGGCAGATGGCCATTGTGCGTCAGCTCGTCGCGACATAGCCCCCATGATCGAGCCTCCTGTTGGAACTTCGCGGGCACAGCCTTGTCGTGCTGCAAAAAGTAGAGCATGCCGATGTTGTGCCGGACGTGAGCATCAAAGATTCGCCGCCGGGCTGCTTCATCGCCGCGGGGCCAATCATTGTTCAGATGCGGCAACGACAGTCGCACGATGCTGCGCGACACGTCGTTGATGTCATACTTGCCGTTGGGGAGCTTCGGCGTCTGGCGCTTGTAGATCGCGCCGCGCAGGTCGAAGATGCGTTTGATTGAATTCTTCTCAAGCAACGGCAGCAGAGCGAGATAGTCTTCACGTCGGTAGCCATCAGGCTTGGGTACAGGAGCCCGATTCTCGGCGCGGTCCGTCATCGTCAGGCGAAAGTTATATCCCTGAAGCTGCTTGTCCGCCTGATCCGGAGCCAGCGACTCTCCGTATTCGTCGCGTCCTTCACGACCGACGCGATACGGCACTCCGGCCCCCGCCATCAGATCGCCTTCGTAAGTCGCGTCAACAAAGTAGTCGCCCCGCAGCGTAACCTCGCCGTCCGGAGTAGCCAGAGTCATCGCTTGAATCCGGCGTCCCTTGTGTTGAACCGACTTCAGCCGATGCTCAGTCAGAACGGAGATTCCCGGCAACTCGTCAATCATCTGCCGGAACACAATGTGATTCACCTCCGGGCCGGCATGCGTCCCGTACAGACTGTCCTTCACCTGCTGGGAATCGTTTCCAAAGCGTTTGCGGTAATGCTGCAGGACCCGTTGATTGAACTCCCGAAACAATCCAGTCCGTGCCTCAAACGTCCGAAAGTCCGGGTGCGTCAACCCGTTCGTGATCAACCCGCCGACACGCTTGTACGGTGTAACCAGCGCAACAGAAGTCGTCGAGTCACGCCTCGCAACGGAAATGGCGGCCGCAATTCCGGCCGGCGTGGCGCCGAGAACAACCACATCGAAGCGCTTCAAATCATTTTCGCTATTCGGATGGGCTTGTGGTTTGGGGTTTCCTGCCTTTGCTGGAGGCGCGGCAACTGAAACCGTCCACTTCCGCAAGCGATCAAGAAGTTCGTCTGCAATGTCGGGTCGATCGCTCGCCAGATTGTGTTTCGCCAACTCCGTCGGGTTATCCCTCAAGTTGAAGAGTTCAATTCGTTTCTGAATGCGAACCATTTTCCAATGCTTCCAACGCACGGCTTCCAAACCGTTGCGGCCGCTCTTCCAGTAAACAGTCCGCTCCGGCAATGTGCGGTCTCGCAGCAAATGCGACTTGAGGCTGACTCCATCTGCTTTTGACGCGCTGACACTCTGCCCGGCCAGGTCCAGAAAGGTTGGCGACAGGTCAACGGTCATGCTCAGTTCATGGGAAACACGGTTGGCCTGAATTCTGCCCGGCCACCATGCGATTGCCGGGACGCGGTGACCGCCTTCATACAGTCCGTGTTTCTGCCCGCGCCATGGCGAGTTATTGGAGATGCGGTTTTCAGGAATGACGGGCAGGCCATTCTGCTTGACGATGCCGCCGTTGTCCGACGTGAAGAACACCAATGTGCGCTTCGCGAGTTTTTGTTCTTTGATCGCCGTCAGAATCTCGCCGACGCTCGCGTCAAGCTCTTCGATCATGCCCTGCACCACCGGTTGCACCGGACCGGCGGCATGCGGACCCAGTTTGCCAACGGCGTCTTCGTACCGCTTACCGGGAACCCGGTGTGCTTTGTCGGTTGTCGTCTGCCAGGGAAAATGGATCGCGGAGTGTGAAACAAAGAGAAAGAACGGCTTGTCCCGATGCTCCTTGATGAAGCGAACCGAATGTTTCGTGATGAGCGTGGTGTTGTGACCTTCTTCGTGGAAAGCATCTTCGTTATGCCACCAGTCTCTTCGCCCATATCGATCGACCCGCGAGAGGTAATCGGTGGCTCCGTGCAGGTGACCGACAAACTCGTCAAATCCGTGCCGAGTCGGGCCGTTGGACGGTTCATAGCCGAGGTGCCATTTGCCCATCAATCCCGTCGCGTAGCCGGCACGACGCAATCGCTCGGCAATCGTGATGACATCCTGCGGCAACCCTTTCGCGCCTTCGCCCAGCGCTCCTTCGTCGATTCCACAGCGTTGTTGATACTGGCCCGTCAGGATGGCCGCCCGCGTTGGTGAACAATTCGCGGCGTTGGAGTGGAAGTCCGTAAAACGCAACCCCTCGCGCGCCATGCGGTCCAGGTGTGGCGTCCGGTTGAGCTTGTTGCCGTATACGCCGACGTCGGCATAACCAAGATCGTCGGCCAGAATCAGGACGATGTTTGGCTTCTCACCAGATGCTTCGGGCTTGTCTGCGTTTGCAGAAAATGTGCTCAGGGCAAAAGCGGCGGCGGCCGCGGTGACAATGAGTTTCGTTGTCATTGCGCATTCCCCTCTTTAGCGACTCTCTTTTCCCATGCCAGAAAGGCGTCGTCCATTTCTCGAACGCGGTCAGGATGATCGGATGCCAGGTTTTGTTCCTCCGCCGGATCTTTGTCGAGGTCAAACAGGTAAGAGATGTCTTTCTCCAGAACGTATTTCCATTTCCCTTCGCGGACCGATCTGGCATGCGTGCTGGTGTAGGAATTGTTGAAACGCCAGAACAGCGTTCGCACCGGAACCGGCGCATTGTCAAAAAGCAGTGTGCCCAGATCGACACCATCGAAACGCTTACGATCAGACTCTTCCAGGCCGGCAAGCGCAGCAAATGTTGGCGCCAGATCCATGGTCATCGTCGTGGAATCATCGACCACGCCCTCTGATATGTGACCCGGCCAATTGAACACCGCAGGCACTCGGTGTCCACCTTCAAAGAGATCGCCCTTCTGCCCCCGATAAATGCCATTGCTGCCCACCCATGAATAAGCGCCATTGTCAGACGTGATCACAATCAATGTGTTCTTACGGAGTTCCATGCGATCCAGCGTTGCCGCAATCGAACCCACACTCGCATCGACTGCTTCCAGCATGTCCCGATAAGCACGTTGATACTCCTCTGGCTGGAGTGGACCGTATTTACTGTCTGGTTGCACTCTCCCGCGTATCCGTTCTTTGCCGTGCCAGAGTTTCCCCTCGGTCCGAAATGGAGGGTCCGACGGCCCTTGAAACGGGAAGTGCAAGGCCAGATGGGAGACAAACAGGAAGAAGGGCTTTTCCCTGTTCTGCTCGATAAACGTATTCGAATGACGTGTTACCAGAGCCGTCAGGTATCCATTCTCCTTATGCAATTCATGGTTCTTGTACCAATCGACCTTACCATTGCGGGAAACGTGGGAGTGATAATCCGGGGAGTTGTTCGAGCAGTAACTGATGTCAAATCCCTGGTCATTCGGACCGTAGTCGCCCACCCAACCCAGATGCCATTTGCCTATGACTCCGCTGGTGTAACCCCGTTTTTGGAGCAGTTCTGCGATGGTTACCTTCTCCAGGGGCACTCCTTCGTCTGTCACAAAACCAATCGCTGACTCGATGCCACTTCGTTGCTGATACTGACCGGTCATCAAGGCGGCGCGCGTCGGACTGCATACCGGAGCGTTGGTGTGGAAATCGGTGAGCCGAAGCCCGGCGTCGGCCAGCGCGTCAATGTTGCGCGTCTTGTGGACCTTGCTGCCGTAGCACCCGAGGTCGCCGTAGCCGAGATCGTCGATGACAATCAGTACAACGTTTGGCGGGGCATCCGCGCGATCATTCGATCCGAGGGAGGCATCTGTAGCCGGCACGCGACGTGTGTGACGATTCATGAATGCCGCGATGGCCGCTGCAACTTCCTTCGGAGCCTGCAGGGTTCCGACAGCGTGAGATGCATCCTTGAACCAGGCGATTTCAATCTGTGGTCGGTCCGGGATCTGCAGCGCCGATCGATCCGGTCGCGGGCGGCCGCGGTCACCCCAGATGTGCAGAATGGGAACCTGCGATCGATCCAGACTAGAGGCTCCGTTCCAGCGTCGCCAGATAGAACTAATGGCGCTCAGTTGACCAGTATTCAGGTGGCGCCGACCGCGGGCTCGATCCCTGTTTCGGCGGACCTGCTGTTCCGGGCTGAGCCCGGCCGTGGTGACTCCTGCAAATGCCTTCTGCACGACGGAGTGATGAGTCCAGCCTTCAATGGGGATCGCTCCCCGAAGGCCGCGGACGTTGCGCCCTGCGATTTCCACGGTGATCATCCCGCCAATGCTGCGGCCGCTGATGAAGAAATCGCCCGTGTTCAGTTTGGTGACGACGTGCAAAACATCGTCGGCAAGTTCTTTGATTGAAAGATCGGTTCGTTTCGGAACCAGGCCGCCCTGCCAGCACAGTTCCACAACAATCACCGGCATGTCGCCTGGCAGTTCGGCAAGCAATGGAGCAAACGACTGCAGATCGCCCCAGGTGCCCGGAATCAGCACCAGCGATGGTCCGTCGCCTGTCCTGCGGTGCCAGTTCATGCTCCGGCCGTCTGGCAACGTGACAGTCCCGCTCCGAAAACGCGCGAGCACAGCTTCGAAATCAGGTTCTGCCGCGGTGTCGTCGGCTCCCTCAGCGATGACTCTCGCTGTTGCAAGTCCTTCGCGAGTCGGGGCAATGCGGACGTTTCTAAATCCAGTGGAATCGTCGGCGTCACTGTGCAGAACGACTCGGGACAGATTGGCAGCGCTGCTGCCCTTTGTGTTGACTAGCGTCCAGTCTTCCGGTTCGGCGGGGATCTTGCCTTTTGATCCGAGTTGCACGAACAGTTCGTCCGGCTTTTCGCGACGGCTGTGAAGGCGAATCAGAAGAGTATGACGACTTCCAGGCTTCAGCTTTGGACCAGTCGCTATCGCCTTATAGAGTCGCGCGGTCAGGCGTCCTTTTTCATCGATTCCAATAGCAACGCGTCTTGCGCCGCCGGCGGTGGCCAGTGAAAACGAAGCTCGCTTACCGAGTTCAGGGACAACCAGTTCTGCGGCGGCGTAAAGCGTCTTGCCTTCGTCCCCGAGATCGATCCAGTGGCGGGGCGGTTGCTGAGGAGTCTGTTTGATTGGCGGAAGATGTTGGGCGAGTTCAACCGACTCCGGCATGACCAGACGCTCCAGTTCGTCCAGCGACACCTTCATGACTTCCATCGTCTGCTTGGCTCCGGAGAACGCGATCAGCAGGTGTCCGTCATGCTCGATGATGTGGGGATAGTCAACGTGACGTCCGCCAATCAGCCAGAAGAGCTTTGTGAAAACGACGCCGTCCTGACTGATTGCAAGCGTCAGCGGATCACGCTTGCGAGGATTCGAGTTGGACACCATCACGTAATAGCCGCGGCTGGTGCGATGCACGAAAAACTTGCTGGTGGCGTCCGGGAAATCGGTGCGGTGCATCTCGCTCCACGTCTTGCCATTGTCTCGGGAGACGGTGCGAAGCAGAAACTTCGACCGTCCGTTGTCGCGAATGAGGCCGGCGACGGTCTTGCCATCAGGCAGGATGTACCAGTACGGCTCCTCGGGACGGCCTTTGCCGTCGTACGCGGCGAGCGGATTGACGCGCCAGTCATTAAAGGACTTGGTTCCGCCGATCATGACGGAGACCTGTCTCTGGTGATCACGACGGGTCATCATCCATTCCCCCGATGGAAGCCGCTTTGGGGGAAAGTTGTTCATGGAGTCGTCAAGGACCGTACCGTGGGCCACCCATTTCGTGCCGTTCCAGCGAAAGGCTTCCAGGCTGAGTCCAAGGCCCTCGTATCCCGGCGCATCGAAGTGGCTGGCGAGAGCGAGGAGTTCGCCGTCGCGCTTCCACAGACCGCGGGCGATCCAACCAAAACCCTTCTTCCGTGGCGGGCCGGTCAGATCGGCGGGCCTGGTCCAGTGCAAGCCATCCTTGCTCGTGGCAAAGGAAACGCGAGTGCCCGGCATATCGTGAGCGGGCACGACATTGCGGTGTTGTTCCGGAGTAACGCCTCGCCTCGGCCCTCCCGGACCATCGCTCCACATCGCCCAGAAGCGATTGTCATGATGGGCCAGGTACGCGTGTTGATGAACACGAGTGCCAGCATGGTCGCGGACGTCACTGATGATGGCGTGTTCGGCTTTGACTCGCGGGAGTTTTTCGTAGTCGATCTGGTGCGGATCCTCCGGCACCCAGTCACCGGCGAGCATGTTTGGAGATTCGGGATTGGTTTCCGGATTCGGCTTCTGATCTTCGGCCTGTGCAGAAATGGCGATCAGTGCAACAGCAGCAAAGGTTGTGGCGATGATTGTCCTAAGTGGCATAGTTCTGTAGTGGAATGAGCTAGAATTTGATTCGCTGGTTCTGATATTCATAACACCTGTCCTTGTTTCTTGAGCGTTCCACGAAGCGTTTCCATCACCACCTCACGAGGCTGGCATCCCTGCGCGAGAGCAAGGTGGGACGCCGTTCCCGCAGCCTGACCAAGACTCATCCATGTCGGCTCCATCCGGATGGAGGAAAACGCGACGTGCGTCGTGCTGGCCGCGACCGGAACGAGGAGTCCGTCGATCGACCTGGGGACCATAATCCCGTAGGGAATGCCGTAGGGGCGGGTGACCGAGTCGAGCATTCCCAGATAACCCTCGAGCACCACGGTGTCGTGCGGCTGACGTTTTCGACAGGGGAAGCTGTCGATCGGAAACTCGCCGACAGCAATCACGTCGGGACGAGCACGCGCTGTCGCCGCGTCCGTCGTCATGTCGTGTTCGGTCAGCGTGTACTCGCCCTTCAGTCGCCGGGATTCGCGGACGTAAAGCTGGAAAGGGAAGTGTCCGTTGTCAGTGAACTCGTCCAAAGGCAGATGGATCTGACGTGCGATGTCGCGATGAGCCGATGGGATGTCGTTGTCATTCTGGAGAAACCAGAGCAGCCCCAGTGTCAGTTCTCGATGACGTTCGCAGATCCGTTGTCGTGTGGCTTCGTCACCGTTGACGTAGCCGACATTCTCTTCCGCGAATGGAAAGCCGAGTGGTCGCGGATTGATGTTTACGTCGGCCTTCTGATTTGGAATCTCAGAGACGGACAACGCTCGCACCATGGTGTCGAAGTGAGCCGGGTTGTAGCCACGTCCGGGCTTCATCGTTTTCGGACCACTCAGCCGACCGGCGGCGAGATCATCGAAGTAGCCGACATAGTTGCCTCGGTCATATCCACGCGGCGGTTCGGTCAGGACATAAGCGTTGTCCGGATCAGTCGTCAGGCAGAGTCGATACGTGTAAGCCGGTAGCAACTCGTCGCCTTCGCCCGTCGAGCCGGGCAGAATCCTTGCAGCCTGATAGTCGAAATAGATGTGACCGGCATGCGGCTCGTTGAACTCGGCCCGCGATTCCCGCCCCAGCCGGAATTCGGCGCCTGCAGCCGCCAGCAGATCGCCTTCATACGTCGCGTCAATGAAGACGCCGGCCGAACACCAGAAGTGGCGTTCGCTTCCAGCTTGCGGTTTCGCTTTGTCAGTAGCTACGCTCGCCCGAGCATGGGCGGCTTCAGCATTTTCCCACCGTCTGGCGACGGTAGCTACGTTTTTGTTCGACGCGCCGGAGCAGTCTTCAATCTCAATTCGCGTCAGGACGTTCTGGCGAACATCCGCGCGAACGAGACGATGCTGAGTCAGTACGGAGACGTTGGAGCACTCTCGCAGCATTTCATCGAAGACGGCTTCCGCCACCGATGGCTCGAAGTAATAGCCGTCCCGGCACAGCGCGAAGTCAGGCGAGTGTTCTCCGAAACGATCGAGGTATCGCCGCCTCACGCGGTCGGTGAATTCCCGAAACAAGCCACCGATCAGGTGTCGTTTCTCCACGTCGCTTTTGCCGAGCCCGCTGGCGGACATCCCGCCAATATGCCGGTGAGATTCGATCAGCAGCACTTTCCGGCCGGCTCGTTCAGCCGACAACGCCGCCGCAATACCGCCCGGTGTGCCGCCGACCACAACCACATCGAATTGAGTGTCGACAGCGGTCATGACGTCTCCCTATCCAGAGTCCACACCGTCAGACCTCGCAGGTCCTTGCCGTGATCACCGCTGACCAACGCTACGCCGCCCGCGATGACGAAGAAGGCGACATTCACGAGCATCCCCGTCCAGTAGGAATGAACGGAAATGGTGATGGCCTGCGGGAGGAACTCAGCCGCGTTCAAGCCCAGATACACATTGAACGTAATGGCGCCAGCCAGACCGATCAGCGCTGCGCGGTTTCCGATTCGTGTAGTAAAGAAGCCGGCCATGAACAGGCCCAAAAGACATCCGCCAAACACGGACGCCACGATCCAACTAAGATCGTTCATGCTCTCCTTGTTAATAGCACTGAAGAGCATCGCGCCGAGAATCATCACGACCGATGCGGCAACGGCGACGATTCTCGCCCAACGAAGATAGAAACGATCGTCTCGACCTTTCGCGAGATATGGCTTCATCAGGTCAACAGTCACGATCGTGGAGATGGCGTTGATGGATGAGTCCAGACTCGACATGGCTGCCGCCAATACGCCGGCGATTACCAGTCCAGTGACACCAACCGGAACCTGCGTCAGAATGAAATAGGGAAACACGGCGTCCGCTTCCAATCCGGCCACATGCTCATCCGGATGTACCGAGTAGAAAACGAACACACACGTTCCGAGGAAGAAGAAGAACGCCCACGTCGGCACGGCGACGATCGAATAGATCGTGGTCGCCTTCCGAGCTTCCTTCAGGCTCTTTGCGGCGAGGTAACGCTGCACCACGTTCTGATCGCTCGAATACATCGTCAGCCAACTGACGATGCCAAGCAGGGCAACAGTCCAGAACGTCCGCTCATTCAGATTGAATCCGAGCGACCCGACATCGAATTTGTCGTGCTGTGCCGCGACTTCGATGATCTGTCCGAGTCCGCCTGGCAGCTCCCACACAATGGTCGCGCAACAAACCAACCCGCCGATCCAAAGCACGATCGCCTGCACGACGTCGGTCCAGATGACCGCTCCAATGCCGCCGGCAATTGTGTAAAGCGAAATGAAGATTCCGACAAAAACGATCACCAGACGGATGTCGATCCCAGTCAGCAGACTCACCGGGATCGCCACGAGAAAGAGCACCTTCGCCAGCCGGATGAGTTGCAGCAGAATGAAACTGAGCGTCCCGTAAAGCCGCACGCCGGGACCAAAGCGATCTCCGAGATACTCAAAGGCCGACGTGGTGTTTCCGCGACGGAAGAACGGAATGAACACGATGATCGCCAGCACGGCAACCAGCGGCAGCGTGAGATTGGAGACAAGTTGCCGCCAGTCCAGCGTGTAAGCAGCCGCGGGAAAAGCAAGAAACGTCACCGAGCTGATCGACGTCCCCAGCATCGACAGGCCAACGACCCATCCCGGAAATGCGCGGCCGCCAAGGAAATACTCCTCCGTCGTTTTGTTACGGCGGGAAAACCAGATGCCGAGCCCTGCCATACCGAGCAGGTAAAGAGCGATGACAACCAGATCAATGGGGCGTGCAGTCAGATTCATCGTGGCATTGTCGTTTCTACCTGCTTGATTCCAATGGCAGAAACGGTCACGTTGATGTCAAAAACGATCATGACAGCACCTGACGACACCATCGCTTACGTTGGCGGAGCCCACATTCGTTTCGAACGCGGGCTGCATCTGCCACCGCGGAACGTCGAGAACCATCGGTTCCTTTACGTCGAGTCAGGCAGTGGGGAGTTCATTCTTCCCGATGAAAGGCTGCAACTGGATAATCGCATGCTTCTTCTGCTCTCGCCGGGCATCCGCGAAATCCGATACGACGATAAGCGACCGGTGTCGTACACCTACATCGAATTCAAAGTGACGCGCGATCTGATCACCGAGCCGTGGTTACGAGTCCCCGAGACTTCGCAGCACTTTCAAACTCTGATTGGCCTGCTTCGCTCCACGCTTCACGAAGACGGTCGCGGGGTGGAATTGATCATCCGCGCTGCAATCGACCTCGCGCTTCGGCACACGGTCCCTGACGCATCCGGGCCCACAGTCGACGATCGAATCCGGCAAGTACTCGACTACATCGACCGAAACCTCAACCGCGCGCTGAAAGTCAGCGAGTTGGCGGAACTCGCTGGCCTTTCGGAACCGCAATTCCGACGCGTCTTTCGTGCGAACATGTCGATTGGACCAAAAGAGCATCTTCTGCGGACTCGCATGCACTACGCCCGGCGAATCCTTGAGAGTGAAGGTCTCCGAGTAAGCGACGTTGCCGAATTACTGCAATTCGAAACCGTGTATCAATTCTCAAAGCAATACAAAGAAGTCCACGGCCACAGCCCAACGGGACGCCGTTAGCCCGACAGTTTAAGTAGGCTCCACGACGTGGTAGCCAGTCACGACTCTTATTCGTGATCTGGCGGCTCCAGGGTCAGGAAGCACGAATACTCAAACGAATCAAATGCACCGTCGTCGTCCGCTGGCCAGACGCGCGGCCACGGTTCATTGGAATTGAGTTTGATGGCTTTGCTGTCCCATCGTCCCCGATCCGATTGGAAACTACTCGGCTCCGACCGGTCTTCGAAGTAGGCAACTTCCACCTTCCCGCCGGAACTTTTCCACGCGATCCAGATTGGCGTGTTGGCTGGGATGCGAACACCTTTGGGATGTTTGAGCGTGTTCCAGCCGGTTTGTCCTTTGGGGGTCTGTCCGAAATCAATCAGCAGCTTTGCTGGCGAACCGGCATGTGGTCCGCCAACGAGCTGACCGCCTGCGAAAACCGCGAGTCGGACCGAACCGCCATCGTTGACGGGGAGCAGGATCGAGACCGCCTTCAGCAGAGTATCGTGACCAGGCGACATGCCACCCAACGCACGCACATGGTTCACTTTGGTCGTGAAATCCGCCGAGTCCGGCTTGCCCCAGCGCGTCATTCCTTTGGGTAATTCTGGCAGATCGACGGGTTCGGGGCGGAACGAAGCGCTATCGAACGTGACGGAACCCGACTGGGTCGTGATGGTAATTTTTCCACTGCCGTAAACCGACTTCATCGGCCCGGAATCATGGAGCATCTTCGGTGGATGAGCGCGCGGCTCGCCGTTGATCGCAATGCTCATGTTCGTCAGATCAACCGAGACGCGAGCACCGCTCATGGTGACCGCGCTGAGCTTCTCGTCAGAACGTACTGGGATGGTGAGTGCTGCGACGAAGTCTTCGCGACTGGTAAACGTGTCGAGGTCAGAAACCTGCAAAACGTGATAGTCATCGCCCAACGAGATATGCGCACACAACCCTTTGCCAACCTGATAGACATTCCACTTTCCGACGCGCTCCGCCTTGGCACCACCGTCTTCGAACAACGTGCCCTGACCCAGCAGCCAGTTCTCGTGCTGGACCACGCGCCCGCGAGCTTCTCGTCGGCGTTTGTGAGGCGCAACGCCGGGTACGATCGTTTCCACGCGCAGAGCCTGAGACGGATCGGCTCCGAAGATGACGCTGTTGTATCGGCACTGATGAATCCACCCGTCGGAATGCACCGAGCCCATCGAAACATGCGGCGTGTTGTAATAGTAAATTGAGCCAGGCTTCCACTTCTGCGTTTGCCAGAGTTCATCGAACGAAGGCCAGCCGAGATAACGCCGTCCTTGATAAACGAGAGCCTTGCGAGTGTGTGCTTCAGTTGCCAATGCTCGAATCGCCGGATGCGGAACGAAACGGCTGCACGCAAAGAACATACCTTCATCCTGTTTCAGTCGTGGTTCGTTGCCGCTCGCGATATGGACGCTGGCTGATTCCAAACCGGGCACTCGCGCGTTCTTGAAGTCATATCGCGGTTCGCCAATCCCCACTGCAAGCCATACGGTGGGCAGGAATCCGTCGTAACGCGCATCGGTCAGATAGGCGACTTTGCGGGCGGTAAGAGAATGATCGCGATCGGTCGTGCGGCAGCGGAGCGACGGTCCGCCGAGGAAACCGTTCACACTCAGCAGAGCCCGCTCGGCCAGCATGATATTCAGCAAATCCTGAGCGGCTCTTCGCAGCGTTTCATCGGGAGCATGATCGACCAGAATGATGAGTGGATTCGAAAAGTGATATTGGTAACACTTCGAGTTCCACTCCACAAAGCCGCGCTGCATGCGATGCGCGATGAACTTTTTGATCTCGCGAATCTGCACGCTGCCGTCGCCACCCCGGTACTGCTCGCCGAACAGAGCGAGGGCCAGGTACATCAGGTCGTGGTTCTCGGTGAATCCCGGCGGCCAGTGAGCGCGGTCGGCGAGGTGCTTCTTGCTGGTGGGCCATGTCTCGATAAACCGGATGATGTGCTTCTCGGCCGCATCAGAGAGACGCGGCGAATCACGGAAATCGAGCAGCGTCCGCAGGAATCGGATCAGGTAAATGTCATTGTCCCCGCCCGGTGGCGTGAACGACTCGAAGTAGTCGTTCGCTTTGGCAACATCGCGATTCAGAACCAGTCGCGCATGATTGAGCGCCCACCGGCGTCCGTCGCGTTGGTCCATCTCCGGTTCCAGCTTGCCGAAGTGCTCGAAGATCCATTCGAGATACTCAGCGCGGCGCGTTTCGATGTTCTTTTCTGACTCGGAAGTGGGCTCTTCAGCATGCGCGGCACTGATGGTCGCCAGCAGGAAGGTGGTAAGGAGTGTGAGGAAGGGTTTCATCGTTCAGCGAATCCAGATGCCTTTGCCCGCTTCCTCATTGGATGTGGTCTTCGGAAGTCAGTGATGCGGCGCAGCGTGATGTTTTCCAGGGGACAATCGACTTCGGCTTCATCAGAATCGCTTCACACTGGCCAGTAGAGCCCGATCAAATGCCTGTCAATCGCTCTGCCGAATCGCCGAAGCGGTCGAGTTCCAGGCCGCCCCACTCCATCAGGCTGAGGAACAGGCTGCACATGCGACGGTTGGGAGCATCAAGGTAGTCAAGCGCGCGGCCACCGCGGAGTTTGCCGCCCGCTCCGCCGAGCAGAACCACCGGCAATTGTTTGGCGTCATGGTTGCCGTGGATCATGCTTGAACAGTGCATGATGGCCGTGTTGTCGAGCAGAGTGCGATCGCCTTCCTTCACTTCCGCCATCCGCTGGCAGAGGTACGCGAGCTGGGACGTGAAGAACTGGTTGACCCCGACGAGTTCCTGCGGCTGAGTGTGGGCCATCTGGTGATGCTGATCTTTGGCGCCGGCGTGCGCGTGAGTGAGGATCGAGCCGTCGTTGCAGTATTTGAGGGTTGCGATCCGCGTGGAGTCCGTGCGAAAGGCGAGCAGCACGATATCGTTCATCAGCTTCCAGTAATCCGGTATCTCGGACGGAATACCATCGGCAGGCCGCGGGCGATCCGGCGCGGTCAGGCTCGGCTTCCAGCCGTCAGTCTCGCGCTCCTGGCCGGCCCGCTTGATGCGACCCTCGATCTCGTGAACGCTGCCGAGATACTCCTCGAACCGCTGCCGATCCGAGACGGAAAGTCGCTGCCGCAGCGAGCGGGCGTCTTCAAGCACGGCGTCAACGATACGGCGGTCGCCGCGATCGGGCTTTGTGCGGAAGAGCCGGTCGAAGGCCAGCGCCGGACGCGTTTCCGTCCAGGTCGGTGACACCGCCGTACTCCACGAAATATGCGAACTGTAGAGTAATGGATGCCCGTCCTGGAGACCCGGAATCGGCCCTTCGCAGCCGAGCACCAGCGATGGGATGCGCGTGCGGTCGCCAATCCGCTGCGCCATCAACTGGTCGAAACTGACACCCGTGTGGACTTCGGTCTTCGACATCGGCGCGCCGCTGAGCATGTTCCCCGTTTGCATGCAGTGGATGACTCCGTTGTTAGCCTGTTCGTTCCACAGACCGCGGAGGAAGACCAACTGCTGCTTCCAGGGTTCAAGCGGTTTCAGACACGGCCCAAGTTCCATGTCCGCACCTTCTCCCTTAGCCCACCAATGATCCGAGTGGAAGCCCATGCCGGTGAAGATGACGAGCGTGCGGGTCGGTGGCTGATCGGCGGCGCTCGGCGCTGCAGCGGCCCGCGGCAACGATTCGAGCCACGGCAGAGTCATCGAGACGCCGAGGCCGTGCAGCAGTGTGCGTCGCGAGACGGTCGAAGCGTTTGGGCTAGGCATGGGAATGTTCCTGTGGCGGAGAGGAATATTTGATTGTCGTCTTTCGCGGAATGAAAGTCACCTATCAGCCCATTGAAAATGGTAACCCGAAGCGTAAGCGAGGGATTCCGACGCTCTGAACGCGGGTGTTTGACGAGGATTGTCCCTCGCTTACGCGTCGGGTTACCACCAGTAGGGTTTTATGGGTTAAGCGGCTGTGTCGCCGTCGCCGCCGGTCGAATACATCGAAACTGCTCGCTGCGGACGATGATGAGCAAAACATCCGACCAGCGGCCGCCGTCTATCATCGTCTTCGCCAGTTCGTCGACCAGTTTCCGGTCGGAAAGCTGCACAGCGCGGCCCAACGCGTAACCCGTCAGTTTGTGAGCGAGCGTCCGCAACAAGTCCTCGCGCCGGGTGCGGCCGAGGTAGTCACGCAAGCCGGTGAAGCCATCGATCTCGACGCCATCGCGCGTGGTCGCCTTGGCATCACCCGGCTTCAAATCTTTGGCGGGTCGCAGCCGGCCGAGAGCGTCGAATTGTTCAAGCGTCATGCCGTAGGGATCGATGCGGACATGGCAGTCGGCGCAGGCCGGATCCTTGCGGTGACGCTCCGTCATCTCGCGCACGCTCAGACCGTCAGGCGGAGTTTCGGGCAGGGGCGGAACGCCAGGTGGAGTCTTGGGTAACCGCTCGCCAAGTATCTGAACCACCCACGCGCCACGTTTGACGGGACTGGTACGCGCGGCCGCCGCCGTCTTTGCCAGCACGGCACCGAAGCCGAGCAACCCGCCGCGACTGTGGGCTGAAACGTTCTCGACGCGACGCCACTGGTGACCGGTCACGCCAGGGATACCGTAGTGTTTGGCAAGGATGTCGTTGACGACAACCGCATCCGCGTCGATCACGTCGACAACCGGACGATCACTCACGAGCAGATCTTCGAAGAACCGCACTGGCTCCTCAGCCAGCGCGTCGCGCAGGGCGGGCGTGAACTCGGGGAACTGCTTCACATTCCGGCCGTGATTGGTAACAAAATCTCGCACGCCCAGCCAGCGGGCGCCGAACTCCGCGGCCATGCCGCGCATCCGGCCGTCCTTCAGCATGCGGCGCAGTTGTTCCTCCATCACCGCAGGCTCGTGGAGACGCGCGGACTTCGCCCGCAGTTCACCGTCGGGGATCGAGTCCCACAACAGGAAGCTCAGCCGCGTCGCCAGTTCGTCGCCCGAGACCGGCTGCCAATGCGGTCCGGTCGCGGGCTGCTCAACGCGGTACAGAAACCACGGCGACGAGAGGATGCGGGCAAGCGCGGCGCGGAATGCTGGATCATGCTTCATGCCGTCTGCGCGATCGGCGCGATACGAGGCAAGGATCGCAGCGAGTTCGTCACCGGTGAGCGGCCGGCGCCAGGCGCGCGCCGCGAATTCCAGCAGCGATTCCAGGTGCCCCGGCTCCGCGGCGGCCTTGGCCTCGCGCAGGGCCTCCTCCTCCTGTTTCACCTGCTCGTCGAACAGTTGCATGTAGAAGAACATAATTCGCGCGCCATCGTTCGGCCGGCGATAGTACTGTGTGATTTCTTCGAGCATGCGCGGAGTGGCGAACGCCTGCTCGCTGACGAACTCCAGTTCGCTCCACAGCCGGTCTAGTTCGCTTCGACCCGCTTCATCGAGCAGAAGCCGACGCAACGGTTCGTCTTCGCGGTGGTACAGGAAGATGCTGCCCTGAGCGTCCCGCGGGATGATCGGTTCGAAGAGGACAGCGGGCGGAAAGCGGGCGCGAAACTCTACGGCGGATCGAGCCCGTTCTTCGGCGACGCGCGGATGAACGATCGTCGCGACTCGGGGGTTGCCCGGTGTCGCTGCGGCGACCGGCTCGGCATGTGTGCCACCGCCACCCGTCGCGGCAATGACGAACGCCTGCACTTCGGCCGACTCCGAACTGCCTTCGTCGAGACTCACGTCGGCCCGCAGAAACCGCGGCAGCGTTAGCATTTCCATGAGCGGTGCTGGCAGGTTCGTCAGGTCGATCGTCAACTCAACACCGGCAGCCGTCACCAAAGCCGTCTTCGGGACAGGCCTGTCCAGTGGATGATGGCCGAACTTGATCCCGCACGCTGCCTCGACTGCCGCTCTCAATTCCGGGTGCTCAGCGAAGACGAGCGTCCACCCGTCGCCTCCTTCCAAACGCAGCCTGTCCCAGACCACGAACGTGTCGGGCTGAGCCGGCAACGCAACCAGCCGGAAGACCGGTTCGCGGGCGGCGCCTTCAACCCGTTCGCGAGCGACGACGCGGCGCAGTTCCTCCCACGCGGGAAAGCCATTGCCGACCGCAATGACCGCGTTCTTCCTGTAGTTGCCTCGAAACAATTGATCCTGCGTGGCTTTGATCGCGGCCAGAACCGGTGCCGGATCAGTCGTCGCTGCCTGCCACTTCTCTCGAATGAGGTCGAGAGGCGCTGGAGGCGGACCGACATCGGGCAGATCAGTAGACGCATTGCCGACATCGGCCAGCGACTGCCCCAAATCCGCAGCGGCCAGATGCGACAGCTCGAATGCGACCCCGTCGAGACCGGCAGGGTGAGCGTCGGCGACGCGGCCCGAGACCATCAACTCGCCATCGATCGGACTCGTCCAGGCGACAGACACAGGTCGCTTTGGTCCCGGATGCACAAAAAAAGTTTTTGCGGGCAACGTCGTCCACACGCTCAGTTCTTCGCCGGCGTTCACGAAGACCGAAGGCTCGGACCCGAAGCTCCACGACTTCAATTCGGTATGTCCCTGAATGCTGTCACGTCGGTCGGTGAGGAACGTCGGAGATGATGTTGTTTCCAGGAAGCTCCACCGCGGTCCGTCATTATCTGACCAGGAGTTTCCTTTCAGCAGATCGGGAACCAGATCGGCAACGCTCCAGGTTCGCTGCTCGCCGGCCGTTTCACGAATCGTCCATTCGACGAGCGTGCTGTCGGCGCCGTGATTATCGTTTGGGAGCACGGTCAAGAGGAGCAGTTCGCCGCGTGCGACCGAGACTTTGCTCTCGAAGGGAACCGAACCGCCTTCCGCGACTTTGGACTCGGCGAGAACGCGTTGCGACGATGCCCAGCGGGACTCGATCTTCTCCGCAGCGGCCTGCCGTTGTTGCTTTTGGGCTTCAATCTCAGCCGCCTTCTCTCGCCACTGCTGCATCCGAGCGTCGACTTCGGTTGGTGTCAATGACGACTCTGTTGTGCCAGTGAGTCCGTTCCAGAGCGCGGTCAGGTAAGTCACGTTGAGCTTCTCTTCGGCAGCCACTATAGCGATTGCGGACGACCCACCGCTGGTGAACTTGTCACGATGACGCAGCGTTGCCGCGAGGTGCGCCGCAAGCGGCGGGTCTCCGTTGGGTCCGGCGTAACGAGCGTGAAAACTGCGGAGTGATTTCAGCGATTCAGCCGTCCAGGTCGGACGATCCGGAGAGGGCGAGAATCGAAACCCGTCTGGGAGAAGTACGGCCCGCGCGGCGACGTCGCGCGCGGTCTGGTGGTAGCGCTGGACCAGTTCGGGCGTTACCGGCATCGCTTCGCCGACGTTGGCGAAGCCTTCGCCTCCGACGCTATCGACCGGAAACTCGCGAGCTTGCGTTGGTCGCATGTCCACTCCGGTGAGATCACGGACCGCGTTGTCGTACTCCGTGTTGCTTAGCCGACGCAGCGTCACCGGCCCGGGGTCGCCGGCCCGCGCGGCCGCCTCGGCATCGAGCGCCGCCGTAATCCAGCTCAGCAGTTGTTTTCGCTCAGCCGGGTCTAGTTGCGGCGCCTCCTTGGGCGGCATGTCTCCATCGCGCACCCGCTCGGCAACATTGCCGAGCGTCTTGGGCCGAGTCAGAATCGCCTGGGCGGAGTCGAAACTTGTGAGATCAAGATCGTTGTCCGTGGGCGTCTTCCCATGGCACTTTCCGCAAGACCTGACAAGCAGAGGCTGGATCTGTGTGGCATAGGTGTGCCCGACGTCGTCCGTACCGTCGGCAGGCGCTGCGAGCGCGAGACAGCCAATCAGGACCACCAAACCAACAGGTGGCGCATTTCTGTAGTGGGATTCGCCAGAATTCCTTGCCTGAAGATTCACGCCCATTTTGTGCATCATGCTGAGACTCGCAGTGATTTTCATCGCCGTTTCAAACCCGTGATTTATGATCCTCGATGTGCTTCCGCAATTCGTCAGTCGCCGCCGTTAACTCACCTTCCCGCAACGCGTCGATAATCCGTTGGTGACTCTCCGCGCCCGCCTGCCATTGCGCCTTTTTTACGCTTTCGCGGAATCTCTGAAAGAACACATGCAACAGATCTCCAAAAGCAACCAGAGGCGCTAAACCACTCGACTCCAGCAGTGTGCGATGAAACTCGATGTCGAGGTCGATCCATGTCTGCAGTTTGCGAGCCGACCGGAAACGATCCGCCACCGACCGCAGCCGATCGTACGTCGAACGGTCCTCAGCCATCCGGCGAGCGACATGCGGCAGAACGCCGGTTTCGATGATGACTCGCGTGTCGATGAGCTGGAGTGGGTCGGCGCGATGCAGCGCCGGGTGAAAGCCCAGGTGTTCGGTCACTCGCTCCAGGTCGATTTGCCCGACCGTCAATCCCACGCCCGTTTTTGCCTGGACGATACCCAGGTATTCCAACGCTTTGGTCGCTTCGCGGACACTCAACCGGCTAACGCCGAACGAGTCGGCTAGTTCGGTTTCGGTCGGCAGCCGATCCCCGGGACTGAGTTTTTTCGACGCGATCAACTCCTTGATTTGTTCAGCGGCCTGGTCGCGGATTTTTCTGCGCGGCAATGCTTTTAGCGTGGACATCGAAACCCTGTGCATCAGGAGTGTTGTAGAGGCGTTGAACAGGATTTAGATTATCTGACAATCAGATGACTGTCAAAACCGAGACAACTAAGTTGTCGGGAAGCGGAACTCGTCAAGAGTTTCGGCGTCGCTGGAATTGCCGAAAGTCTTTACGACTTCCGCTACGGCCCAACCCGCGTTCTTATTTGTCCTAAACCACTTGCGACAGACTCCCACCTACTCCGTCTACCGAGAACTCGATGAAAACGCACGTCTGGTTGTGTGCTTCCGTCATGATTCTGTTGAGTGGCAGCTTCATCACAGCAGAAGACTTAACCTACGAACAGCATATTCGTCCGATCTTTCGCGCCCATTGTTTCGATTGCCACGGAGCGACCGAATCAATTGAGGGCGGACTGGACCTACGGCTTGTCCGATTCATGCTCAAGGGTGGCGACTCGGGCGCGGCGATCGTGGAGACCAAGCCGGAGGAAAGTTTTTTGATCGAACGACTCCGATCTGGTGAGATGCCGCCGGGCGACGCAAAGGTTTCAGCCGAAGAGATCAAAAAGATCGAACGTTGGATTGCAGCGGGCGCCAAAACCGCGAGACCAGAACCTGAATCGATTGGCCCCGGCCTGGGAATCACTCTTGAAGAACGAGCCTATTGGTTTTTTCAACCGATCACGCAACCGGAGGTTCCAACCTTTGACGCAACAGCGCGAGTGAGAACGCCTATTGACGCACTGGTCCTGAGTAATATGAGCGAAGCTGATCGTGGGTTCGAAGCCGACGTTGAACGCCGCGTACTGGTGCTGCGCGCGTACTTTACGCTGACTGGGATACCGCCCCAGCCCGACGAAATGGATCGCTGGCTCGGTGACACCAGCGACGATTGGTACGATGCGTTGATCAGCGAGCTGCTCGATTCTCCGCACTACGGCGAGCGGTGGGCTCGGCACTGGCTCGATATCGCAGGCTATGCCGACTCTGAAGGCTACACGACTGCGGACACGGAGAGACCGTGGGCCTACAAGTATCGTGACTGGGTGATTCGTGCGCTCAATGATGACATGCCGCTGGATCAGTTTGTCACCGAGCAGCTTGCTGGCGACGAACTAGCAGGGCAAAAGTCTGGTGACTTTACGCTCGAGCAAATTGAACTACTGACGGCAACGGGATTCTTGCGGATGGCCGCCGATGGAACTGGCAGCGGAGCGAACAATGAGGAAGGTCGCAATCAAGTTGTCACCGACACCTTGAAAATTCTCGGCACTTCGCTGATGGGATTGAGCATTCACTGCGCCCAGTGTCACGATCACCGGTATGATCCGATTCCGCAATCCGACTACTACGCGTTGCGAGCGGTCTTCGAGCCGGCTCTCGACTGGAAGGCATGGAAAGTCCCCAACGCCCGGCGAGTCTCTCTCTACACGGAGGACAATCACAAGGTGGCCGCCGAAATCGAGGTCGAAGCCAAAAAAGTCGAAGCCGAACGCAGCGAGCGGCAGGCTGAGTACATGCAGCAAGCGATCGACAAGGAGTTGATGAAGTTTGAAGAGCCGCTCCGGGGCAAACTGCGAACCGCTTACCAGACGCCCGCCGCCAAGCGAACCGATGAGCAAAAGAAACTGTTGTCGGAGAACCCTAGCGTCAACATCACCCCAGGGAATCTCTATCAGTACATTCCTGAGTCGCGTCCCAAGCTGGCCGAAATCGGCAAACAAATCGAAGCGATCCGAGCCAGAAAACCCGTGCATGAGTATCTGCGCGCTCTCGTCGAGCCCGCCGGACATGCTCCAGAAACGCGACTGTTTCACCGCGGTGATTATAGGCAACCCAAAGATGCAATCGCACCTGCGGGGCTCACCGTTGCCTCGCCTGTCGGCAAACAAGCATCGTTCGCAACCAATGACAGTGCACTTCCATCGACCGGCCGGCGTCTTGCTTTTGCCCGATGGTTAACGGGTGGCGACAATCCGCTCTTTGCCCGAGTGATCGTCAATCGAATATGGATGCACCACTTTGGTAAAGGCCTCGTACCCACAGCGGGTGAGTTTGGTCGACTCGGTGCGATGCCGACCGATCCCGACCTGCTCGATTGGCTGGCCAGCGAATTTATTGCTCAGGGATTCTCACTGAAAAAACTGCATCGACTAATTCTTACGTCGACCACATGGAGACAACAAACCGTTCCGCGATCGGCCAATCCATATGCACGCTCGCTGAGACGACTGGAGGCTGAAGCAATTCGAGACCGCGTGCTGGCTGCAACCGGCTCACTCGACAAGACGCTGTACGGCAAGCCGCTGAAGATCAAGGAAGACGAAACCGGACAGGTCGTCGTCGATGGGCTCCAGACGCGTCGCAGCCTCTACATCCAGGTGCGCCGCAGTCGACCGGTGGCCTTGATGCAAACGTTTGACGCTCCGGTCATGGAGACCAATTGCGAGAGCCGCCCCAGTTCGACCGTGGCTACACAATCACTGATGCTACTCAACGGCGGATTTATCCTCGATCAAGCCGCCAAGCTTGCCGACCGCGCTGCGGGAGAATCCGCTGCGCTGGACCAAGCCGTACTCGATTCATTGCCAGAGATTACCGCACCGGGACAAAACCAGTGGCGGTATGGCTATGGATCGTTTGATGAAAAAACAAATCGAATTGGATCGTTTACTCCACTGCCGCACTTCAACAGCTCATCGCAATGGGCGGGCGGTGAGAAATTGCCCGATCCGACGATCGGTTATGCCTTTTTGACGGCGACCGGCGGGCATCCTGATGCGACCGGAAAATCGGTGATCCGCCGCTGGATAGCTCCGGCCAACGCCACAATCAAGATCGAGGGGACGCTCTCGCATGGATCAGAAAACGCGGACGGAGTTCGAGGGCGAGTGGTCTCCAGTCGTTCGGGCAAAGCCGGCGAGTGGGTTGCTCATCACGGTTCTACCGGGACAAACGTAGTGTCTCTTGCGGTCGAGGCTGGCGATACGATCGATTCTATCATCGACTGTCGCGAGAGCATCACTAGCGATTCGTTTAGCTGGACCGTCAAGATTTCGTATTCCACCGGCGGCAAAACGGTCGTCGCTGACTCGCAAGAACAGTTCGCTGGGCCTCCCGAATCAACCGACACCGTTCCCAGTCAGATTGTGAGAGCGTGGGAACTGGCCTACTGTCGGCAGCCAACGAATGACGAACTCATGCTCGCGGTCGAGTTCGTTTCGCGGCAGATTCAAACAATGAACGATTCAGCCACCGCAAACCCTCAGGGCAGAACCGTCGTTCGCCAAGCGATGACCAACCTCTGCCAGACTCTGTTGACGTCCAATGAATTCCTGTACTTGGAATAAACCAGCAATGAAAATTTCACGACGAGAATTCTTGAACCAACAGGCAATGGGCATCGGATCGGTGGCCTTGGCCTGGATCATGCAGCAGGAGCACGTTGATGCAACGCCGCCGAATATTCCCAAAGGGCCGCAGCGGTTCGACCTCCAGCCCAAAGCACCACACCACCTCCCACGCGCCAAAGCGATGATCTCGCTGTTTCAGCATGGTGGCCCATCGCACATGGATCTGACGGATCCCAAGCCAGAACTGACCAAATACGATGGCACCGATTACATGGGCGAAGTCGGTTACAGTTTTGTCAACGAAGCGAGCAAGAAGCTGCTGGGGACGAAATGGAAGTTTTCCAAGCATGGCAAGTGCGGCACGGAACTGTCTGAGTTGCTGCCGCACACGAGCGAGATCGTTGATGACATCTGTTTGATCCGCAGTATGCATACCGGAGCGAACGGTCACGAAGTCAACATCCGCTACTTTCACGGAGGAATCCCAGGCATCACGGGTCGCGCTCATCTGGGATCCTGGTTGCTCTATGGATTGGGCTCGGAAACTCAGGAGCTACCCGCCTACATGGTGCTGACCGATCCCGGAGGGCACCCGGTCGACGGCACCCACAATTGGTCCAACGGGTTTATGCCCTCGCTGTTCCAAGGAACCGTCTTGCGCCCCAAAGAGCCTCGGATTCTGAACCTCGACGCCCCGCCACATCTCCAGGGAATCCCGCAGCGGCGAAACCTTGATTTCCTGCAAACACTGAATCGCCGCCACGCCGACCGATTCCCGGGGGCGGACGATCTAGAGGCACGAATCGCTAGTTACGAGTTGGCTGCTCGGATGCAGACTGCCGCTCGCGAAGCCCTGGATATTTCTAAAGAGACCAAAGCAACTCACAGAATGTATGGGCTGGATCAAGACGAAACTCAAGAATACGGCACACGTTGCCTGATCGCTCGGCGACTCGTTGAACGCGGTGTGCGTTTCGTGCAATTGTTCCTTGCCGGTCAGCCTTGGGACAACCACAGCAATCTGAGTACCTCGTTGCCGAGCATTTGCCGCAAGACGGACAAACCGTCAACGGCATTGGTCCAGGATCTCAAGCAACGTGGAATGCTGGACGAAGTGATCGTGCTCTGGGGCGGTGAGATCGGCCGTCTGCCGGTGACCCAGAATCAAGGCGCCCCCGAGAAACATGGACGCGACCACAACGGTCAAGGGTTCAGCATCTGGATGGCTGGCGGAGGGTTCAAGCCAGGCATGACCTACGGCAACACGGACGAGTTCGGTCACCGTGCGGTGGAGAACATCGTCACGCCAAACGACCTGCAAGCAACGCTCTTGCATTTGTTTGGATTGAACAGTGAAAAACTTAAGTATCACCACAACGGCCAAGACCAAACGCTGACCGCTGGCCGGAAAGCGGAGATCGTTTCTGACATTCTGAGCTAGAAACCCGGGGATCGAAACTCTGGCGTTTCACAGAACACTGCTCTTCAAAGTTTAAAAATGAAGTCCACTCTACTAGAAGCGGTTTCAAAACCTGTAGCGGAAGCCGTCAAGACTTTCGGCAATTCCAGCGAGCCCGAAACTTTTGACGAGTTCCGCTACCCGAAGTCTTCATCCCTTGCGCATTCTGCAGCGGCTTGATCAGACTTCGGTAGCGAGGTCCCTCGTTCGGCGGCATGGAATCGAGCGCGGTGGCAGCGCGGGCACGAGCGATGTCGAGCGAGTGTTGCAAAGCTTTCCGGAAAACCGGGGTGGGCAGTTCAGCTTGCCTCAGACGCAGCAGCCCGTCTGCGGCAGCCCGTCTGCGGCAGCAATGCGCACGCATCGCGCATGTCCATCGTCGATTCCAGCTTTCCGAAGTTCTCGACGATCCAGTGGAGATACTCGACGCGCCTCGCTTCGATCTGCTTTTCCTTGTCGTTGGATGGCGCAGTCGGCGCATCGTCAGCATGCATCGCCGCAAGGGGCGCGAGCAGGAGAGAGGTTAGCAGGATAAAGGTGTTCTTGATGCCGGTTGGATTCAAGGTTTCACCTTCGTGCTGTCCGCTGAAGCCCTGACGCGCTGCCAAAGTTGGGCACAATCGAGCGGGTAATCGGTGAGCATGCCGTCGATGCCGACCTCGCGGACACGGAGCCAGTTTTTCTCCTCCCTACGATGCTCCCCCGTTCCGGCGTAATTGAAGAGAATTGTTCTGCGATGCTTCCGAAGCAATGATACCTCCGCTTCGTTGGGCACGAATGTCAGAAGAAACACGTCGATTGCGTCTTCGGCTAACGTAGAGTCCAACGCCTCGCGCCGGACGTTGCGACCAATACGGATTCGCGAATCGAGCTTTTTGAGTCGCTGGCTGCATTGGGCGCTCTGATCAAACGCGAACGACTCCTCGAACAACGCAAACTTTGCCAGCAGCCGAACGAGTTCCCGTTCGCCGTCCCGGGTGATTCCCTTGATATTAAGCGCGATCAGGGTGGGCCGGCGTTTGCGCTCGCGAATCAGGGCAAACGTTTCTTCGAGGCTCGGAACTCGCAGGCCGGCGAAACGCGGATCGAACCAGCTTCCCGCGTCAAATTCGCGCAACTGATCCCACGTAAATTCCGTCAGAGGCCGGGCCGGGCCGTCCGTGGTTCGCTCAAGCGTCGCGTCGTGCAGAACGACGAGCTTCCCGTCTTTGGTCGTGCGGATATCCAGCTCGAAGCCCATGCCGAGTTCCAGACAACTGGCGAAGGCCGGCAGCGTGTTTTCCGGTGCGTGCCGGAGCAGTCCCCGGTGACCGATGAGGATCGGATCGTCAGCATGAAGGCTGCCCAGTGGCAGCAGGATCAGGAAAACGAAAAAACGAGTCATGGCGGGAACGAATCACTTTCTAAAGGAGTGAATAAGTTTACGTAGGCCGGACCAAGCGCAGCGCCGTTCCGGCACTGTCAGTATAAAGTGGCCGTACCATTCATCCCATTGCCGGAGCGGCGTCGCTGCGCTCCTTGATCCGGCCTACTCCTTATGTGTCTTTGATTTCGTCGCGGTTGGTCATCCGAGTGTCACTTCGGTCCTGCGGGTCGCTCGAATTCCCGCCGGTCCAGGACCGCATCTTTCAGGCTCTTGATTTCGACAGTCATCGGCCCACCACGTTTCAACGTCAGCAGGATGTAACTGTCTTCACCCGCGAGGAACCGGGAGTGCGGATCGGGATACCGGGTTCCCTTCCCGCTCAATGCCGTGTTGTAGTACGGAAAACCGTCCACATCGGCTCGCTCGGCAAAATAACCGAACCCCGTGATGCAGCAGGTCCCCTTGCGGAACAGGTCGTGCCACTGCTTCTGAGCCTGGTTGCGAACGCTGGCGTTCCGCTCGTTGTAGAGCGTGACCACGAAGCCGGGCGGCTGGACCATCAGCTTCTTGTACCACTTGAACTGCTCAGACTTCTCATCGAAGGCGTGGCAGGTTTGCCAGGTCGTGCCGAAGTCGGAGATGTGGTTGAAATCGAGGGCTACGAACCGCAGATCGAACTCGGGAACCTCGAAGTGCCACTTCCACTCGTCGCCCGGCAGCTCAAAGAACCGCCGAAACGCCGTCGCTTCCACGTCGTACACTGGATCATCCGGCGGCCTGTCTCCCCGAGGCCGAATCTCCCGGTCATGATTGCCCAGCGCGGGCATGAACGGTGTCGACCGAAATAACTGCGGATAGGCGTCGATCAGTTCCGAATACGGTTTCACGCAGTCCTTGTTGCCCTGACCACATTTGTCCCAAAGCCGGGCGATATTGTCGCCGGCGGTTAGTAGCAGATGCACGTCGTCCTTCACGATGGCGGACAAATCCGGCTTGCCCTGCCAGTCAGCAACCACGGCCACGCGCAGCGCATCGGTTGGGTACGTCTTGAATGTGGCGTCGGCGGAACGGTGGTCGCCGGTGCGGACTGAGTAGTGGTAAACGGCGTCTCGATGCTTGACCGGAATCTCGACGTGGTGCAGCGTCGTGTTCTCGTCGTCCCGGACCTCCTGTTCGTATTCCTTCGTCAATCCAAAGCGGACGATCGAGTTGCCCGGCTCGTCAGTCATCCAGTTGACCACGATCCTGCCGGGATCGTTCGTCTTATGGGTGAGCCAGATGCGTGTGATGTCTCCCGCGACGGCAAGCTGCGGCAGGAGTGCGAACAGGGACAGTGTCAGGGTTAGTCTCATGTCAGGCGTAACCTACTGGTGTGTCAGGTCATATTTTTCGGTGTGAGCCGCGGGCCGTAAGGCACCGGGCCCGGCCGCTAATCAGGATTTTGCATGGATGTTGGTAACCCGCAGCGTGAGCAAGGGATAGGTCCCTCGCTAACGCGTCGGGTTACCTTGTTAATGGCAGCGGGTTGCGCCGATCCGTGCAAAATCCTGTCACGCGTCACGGCTCACTGCCGTTGCCCGAAAAGTAAGACCTGACACACCTCTACTCTACTGTAATATTAGACGTTTTCCATTGGACGGTTCCCCACAGGTGAGGAGTCAATGCGGCTTCGCTGGGGACGTCGGCGGTGATGCCGGTGGCTTTGTTGGACACAGCAGAAGAAGGGCAGAGTATTTCATAGGATTCGCTCGTGTGTGTCTTGAGTATCTCCGGTGAAGCCAGATTTGCCGTAGTGGAATTCGGTCGCCGCTAATCTCCCCCTCGGCCACTTGCATCGGCTGGCTGTTCGACTTTACCCGACATGGCATAGTCCAGCGAGAAGTTGCTTTTGGGGCGTACGAGAAATTCATCGAGCACGGGCGAATAGGTCTGAACTTCAATCGAGTTCTTGTCAGGACGGAACGTCATGATGCGCAGGAAACCGCTTCCGGCCTTGATCTTGGGTATATCCCAATACCAATAGTCCGCCTGAACCTGGTGTACCGTATTTCCATGTTTGCCCTGACTAGTCAACAGATTCTCCAGGGCATGCCCTGACAGGACCAGGAAGATGTTCTTGTGTTGACTGACGAACTTCTCCCAAATTGACTTTCCGGAGTTCCCCTTGACCCCATAGTGGTCAGCACCCGACAGCTGCCCCTTTTTGCTTGTGAGATAGCTGTGTGTCACAACGATGGTCCGACAATCGGGATGCGCGGCAACAACCTTATTCGCCCAGGCAAGAGTCTGGTCCCGAGGTTTGAATTCCAGCGTGAGAATCAGAAACTTCATCCCGCCAGCTCTTAAAAACAGGTAGTAGTTTTCGATCTTTCCTTCTTCATAAAAGTGCAGGCTTTTTTTCTTGCCGAAATGAGGGTCATACAAAGGGTTATTCGTAAAACGTGACGGAGGGAAATAGGAACCAAAACGGCTTATGCGCGAATGGCTGGTCTCTCGATGTTTTGACGAGTAACCCATGTCATGATTCCCCGAGCACAAGATGTAGGGGACATGGTTATCAATCGTCTTGAAAGCGGTATCGGCGATCTTCCATTCTTCGTCGTGTTGTGTTTGGGTAATGTCTCCCACATGGAACGCCATGACGATGTTCCTCTTCTGCTTGTTCTCCTTAATCCACTCGGTCTGTTTAAAGAAGCAGGAACGCTGATCACCAATACTCGGCCAGTGCTTCTGTGTCTCCTTATGCCGGACATCAGCGTAGCCTTGCGTATCCGGCAGAACGATCAAAGTAAAGAATCCAGAATCCTGTTGGGATTCCTGCTTAACACAATTCGCCGGCTTTTCCGCAGCCATTGCGCAGGCGGAGAGAAGTAGAAGAAAAGGGACAACAATCGTCTTCATGATCCGCATTCCCCTACAGGAAATCCGTGTATGTTTCATGGTTTGGCCTTCACGATCATTTGTTGTTCACCGCTGAGCCGGTAAGGATTCGCCCAGGCCATTAGCGTGAAACCTGACGCTCCACGACAATGTAACCGAGCGCAATCAACTGAGTGATGTGTTTCATCTTGATTCAGCGTATCCAGATGCCTTTCCTTACCGCCCTTGGGCCCGGCCTTTCAGCCGAAATCGATACTGCACAATCTCGGCTTCCCCATGGAGTCCCTTGCCGCGATAGGAGAGATAGACAAACCAACCGGTCGTCGGATCGTATTCCAGATCTCCGTAGCCGCCGTCCGGGTAGAACTCGTCGATCGGTTTGCCGCCGAGCATTTTCCATGACTCGCCACGATCGGTCGAAAGGTAGACCGCATTGGCGCGGGGAAACTTCTGGCCTGCTTTCGGCGTGGTGTTGCCGACACCGATCAGCGTGTGGTCAGTCCACCAGTCAGGCTGGCCTTTCAAATGGGCCAGCGTCCAGATGCGCGGACGATCCCACACGCCGGTTTGCGGCAGCGCGTCTTTCCAGCGGCGCCAGGTCTTGCCGCGATCATCGGAACGGGTCTGCAGGACGAAACGCCGCCCCGGTCCGTCCGAACCGACGCTGACGATCCGGTTGCCGCCGACATACTCGAAACCCTTCTCGACGGAGTTGTGCTCCGGCACGTTGACCTGTTCGCTGACGACCCGCCACGACGCTCCGTTGTCGGGCGAGTCGATGAACCGGCAACGCCAACGCTGCTCGCCGCCGACGTATTCGCGCAGGCTGGTGTAGATCGTCCCGTCAATCGTGGTGTGGTCGTCCGTTGCATAGCAGTGATCATCGTTGTCGGTCCCAACGAAATCGACCTGTCGCAGTTGGCTCCACGTTTGCCCGCCATCAGCGGAATCCGTCTGCCACGTGCCCTTGCCCTCGCGATGATTGCGTCCGGTCGTCCGCCAGACATGAAGGATGATCCGGCCATTCGGCGCGGCATAGAGATACGGCTCGAACGCATCGTCGCCTTCAAACGAAATCGGGAAACCAGCAATCGGCGAGCCATCGGTCGCGTGATCCGCGTCGGACCAGTTCTGACCTCCGTCGTTGGAGAAGCGCACATGAATCACGCCGTCCGACCCAGTGTGCCTCGATGCGCCGCGATAACACAGAACCAGCGTTCCGCTGGCGGTCCGCTCCACGGTCGCCCGGCCAAACCAACGGCCGTCTGCTTTGGCTACGACGCGGGTTTCGAGATCGATGATTTCGAGCGACTGCCCGGCAGCAGCTGCTGATACGAGCAGCAAGGAGATGAGGAAGGCAAAGTCAGGTTTCATGGATTGCACAGTGGTTAACCATCGAAAGTGCCGGGCTTCAGGTACGGCTTGAGCGACAGCCAACGCCACTCGATTTCGGCGACTTCTTCTTTCGAGAAGCGCAGGTTGCGAACGATCGGTTTGGCGGGAATGCTGCCGCCCGGTCCGTACTCGCGTGAGATCATGTTCCGGAACACGCCCCGCATCTTCAAAAGGTGGAGGCTGTAGCCGCGCAGGTTGCCGGGGTGAGTGGTTTGCAGGTTCCACATCAACGTCAATTTGCCGTACATGTCCTTGAGCATTCCAGGATCGGAGCCGCTTCGCATCTGCATCCAGATCTTGGCAAGGATGTCAGCGTAGACGCTGCGTTCGGTGACAAGTCCTTCCGTCCCGATTCGTGATTCGTAGAGCCACCCATAAGCGCCTCGTGCGCTGAAGACGCTTCGAATCGACGGCGACGCGAGCAACGCGCGAATGCGCGGGATGACCGGACTGGATTCTTCCTTCACGTAGCCGAAGTTCGGGAACTCTTTGGCCAGTTCGATCAGCAGCGCCGTTGTTGGCGTGGCTGCTCCGCGGCGGCCGTGCGTCTGGATCATCACGGGCCGATCGGTAATGACCTCGGCGAGAGCCCGCCAGTACCCGCGCAGGTCGTCCTGCGTTTTGCCGGTATCCGGAGGCCGCGAAATGACGGCGGTGGGCGACAGCTTCTTTGCGTGTCTGGCGTAGACGAGCATGTCGTCGGTGTCTTCGCCCTGCACACCGAGACACAAAGCCGTTGTCTTCAAATCGCGGGCCGCCCTGGCGAGCGTCTCCATCCCTTCGAGTTTTTCGTCCCGAGTCAGCAGGTCGATGCTGTCGTTGGACTGCGGCCAGATCATGCCCGGGCTTTCACACCAGTCGACAAATCGCGCCGACCGAGCCAGCACCTCAAAGTCCACCGCCCCGGATTCGGTGTAGGGAGTGGAAAGAATCGGAAACGGTCCGCGGAATCGTGGATAGTCTCCGCTGCGGAGCTTGACGGGATCCTGCGCGGCCGTGGTCTTCGAGGTGTCAGCACTGATCGCGAGTGTCGCGAAACTCCCGGCCGCGACGCTCGACACGCCAACCACCGAGGTCTTCAACATGCTTCGTCTGTTTATTCGATCAATTTGACTCATTGGCGTTCTTACCTTCCGTCAAAAGTTTGTGACTTGATCACGGTGTCCCCCCAACGAAAACATCCCGGCGTTTCTTCAAACGCCCGTAGCGGTTCTCGCCGATCAGCCAGATCTGAATTTCGCCTTTGTCGGGAATCAGGCGAGCGGGAATAACGACCGTGCCGTTTTGCCGGTCCTCGTCGGTGATGAACACGTTACGGTGGCCGTAGCTGTTATGGCGGCTGTTCAGGTGGGCGATGATCGGCTTCATGTTGTCCGAGCTGAGCTGAAGCTCCCAGGGTTTCCCGAGAGGCACGATTTTTTTCGGCGCAGTGAAATGCAAGATCGCAGACGGCAAATTCACACGCCTTGCTCAATGAGCCATCCTTCATCACACAACGCGCGGTGTAGTCGCCGCACGTAGAGTACACGCGTTGCACGACGCCGCGGCCGGACAGCGGAATCGTCTCTACTAACTCATCGCCCCGCTTGATTGCCAGGCTCGTAATCCCCCTCTCATCCCGGTCCATGACGTTGAACTTGACCGGTTGTCCCTTGAAATAGGGAACCCAGTCGCCGCGATCGAGCAGGAGCACGCGGTTGATCTCGGGCGTCGCCGAATCCTCGGAGTAATTCGGGAACAGGAACGACTCCGCCCTGTTGTCGCCACGCCAGGCATCGAGGTCCGTAATGCGAAACAGCTTTCGATGACGCGCGGCCAGATGAGAGTTGAAGGCGCTGGCGCTTCGATTCGTGTTGCGCGTGGTTTGTGGCCTGCTTTCCTCGATCCGTACATGCGTCACTTTTCCGTCGGCGTCCCGAGTGATTTCAGTCACGATCTCGATGTGCGAACCGCCACCCTTCGTCGCCGGGGGCGTGAAGATGATATCGCCCACGCGCGCGGCCCGGGCCGATTGCGACTCCACCTCGACGATTCCGTCACGATGCTCCGGTCCATGAAGACGGCTGACATACCAGATGGCGCATTGCAGGGCATAGCTGGTGTAAGAAGAACAAACCTTGCCGTAGTAGCACTCCGCGTTCGTCACCTTCCCCTTCAGATTCTCGGTGTAGAGGACGCTCTGCGGATTCTCGACCGCGGCCAGAAACGTCTTCAGAAAGATATCGAATCCGATGTACCGGCCCTCGGCTTTGACGCTTGAATAGGGGACCCCGGTGTATTCCTTCCCCGCCTCGAACTGACCGCCTCGCCTTGGCATCCCCTCGGCGACCGGCGTCCACTTGACCCGCGACATGATCCGCGCGTAGTCCACCGCTTTTTCCTGCCAGGCGATCGCATCGCCGTTTTGTTTGCTACGAGTCTGCTGCGGCCAAGCCGTTGAAGGCAGGGCAAAACATGCGGCCAGTAGCGCCACAAAAAACAAAGATCTCATTACTGCTTCCAGGATTGGAGCGTGGAGGAAAGGTCGCGTGAACTATTCATTTCTCGTGTCCCAAGCAAATTGACAAACGTATCCGTGGCTGAAGTAAACGCGATTATTCAGCAGGTCTGTATTCTTGTTCCCGGCGGGGCCTGCTGTGAACAAAACACCCGGGCGCTCTGCAATCTGGTTGTGGCCTGTGGGGCGTTCGATCGACGGAAACCAATGCGATGTACCCGCATCGAACTGGCTAATCGCACGGAACTGAATATCGTCGTCACCATCCACTGTAAAGGCAACGATTTCGTTGGTCGGGTCGCCCCAGATCTTTTCGTTGCGCTCGCCGGTCTGCAATTGCGCAACGCCGTGGAGTCGACCGGCCTGATCAAACGCCAAGCCACCCGCCATGATCAGATTCAGCGCTTTCCACTCCCGCGGGAGATGATCGTTGAGTCGCGTCCGCTTCCACTGACCGCTGCCGTCGGACGTCGCTAGCCAGCTTTCACCTTTCAGCTTGGCGACGACGCTGTACATCAAGGTTGGCTTTCCGGTTGGCGAAACGGCAAGACAGCCCGCGCGCAGCCCGCGCTCAAAATCTTCGCCGCCTTTGTCCAGCACTTCGATCTTGTCCGGTGTAATCGGTCCCTCAAGCCTCGAACCGTCAGATCGTTTCCACGTACGGCCAAAGTCATCGCTGTTCATGTAGGCCACGGTCTGCAGTCGGCCGTAGCTGTCTTTGTCAGACTTTTCATGAAATCGGCAGCAAAGATGGATGGTGCAGTGGTCGGGTCCCCAGGCAAGTGATTCCTGGAAATGCGCGTAGCCCTTGTGACGCGAAGACAGGATAGATCCGACGCGATTCCAATCGTAACTCGGCTTCTTTTCCCACAACTCAACGATCCATGGTCGATCACCGAAGCTCCGACGAGCCGAGAAGTAGAGCGTATCGTCAGGGCCGCAGATCAGTGTCGGATAAGTCAATCGCTGGCCGAACTGAACTTCGTCCTCCCACTGGGACGCATCGCCGGGCCGCTTGGATCGTCGGTAGCGAAACGGATCGTGATGCGTAAAGTAAACGATGTGCAGATACCCTTGCGAATCGATCGTCAATGCCGGGCCGCCATGATTGTCTTTGGCCTCGCCGACGGTGTAGGTCGGCGACCACTGGCCCGACTTGTGATCAAGCGTCGCGACCCGCACGCGGAATCCTTCCGTCGGCGAGTCGAGCCAGGCCACATGCGTCTTTCCGTTATGTGTGATGATCCGGTTGGCTTCGGCATATCCTGTCGCGCGCCCGCACCCTTGCGTTGAGAGAAGATGAAGGTCCTCTTGCGGACTTAAATCGCCAAATGCTGGAATCGCCATCGCACACGCAGGCGCTGCGATAGCACCAACAAGTAGATCACGCCGCAGAATCGTGAGCCTATGCACGTTCTTCATCTTGATTTCGACTCCTTTGCCAAAAACCGAAACGAGTACAGGTCGGCGTCCTGCAAACTGAATCGCATTTCACTTGCTGATTCGTTCCCGGCCGCCGCAATCCGTCCACACTCTGTCGGCGAGTCCTGCATCGTGCTGAACAGGACGTTACGCCAATGCGATTGTGAGTTGGTTACGCCGGCATAGTTCATCAAACTGATCGTGAACGCGGTGCGCGTCGTCGCATCGTAACACGTCATCACATCGCCCAGAACGTCGTCCAACTCTTTGTCCGTGTGGATCCACGCGGCGATCGAAAAATCGTCCGTCCCGAATTGGAGCGATTTTGGTGGAGGCACTTCGAGCCACGCACGGCGCCATCAAACACCGCGCCGTCGTCAGTGAATTGAACACCATGATTCACGGCATGATGTTCGCCGTCGCCACTGTCCTTGGCATCGGTCGCCAGTTTCCATTGCGCCACCAATCCGTCTTCCGCACTAGTCGTGTGGGAGACAAGAGGGCAAATAATGAGAGCGGCAATCGCTAGGAACTGTTTCATGGCACCCTACACGTCACTTCTCCGTCTTGACGAGTCGTGTTCTGGTCACTTCGGGCGGCTTAAGGTGAGAGTCCAAGAATCCATAGATGAGTTGACGCGATTCGTGCGCGACGGAGTGTCCGCGACCGTGTACGAAGAAGCCGAAGTTCTGCGGCGACTTTTCCAGTTCGTACACATCCATGACCTTCATCAGCATCAGCAGTCGTTGGCGTTGGGTCGGGCCGTGTCCATCGTTCAACCCGGACAGATCGAGAAATGCTCGAGGCGCGACGAGCGCCATGATCTCGTGAAAATCGATCGGTGGCATTTCTTTGTTGAGCAGCGCTTCACGGATCGGTTTGAAGTAGACATACCAGTGATTGCGGGACCAGGCCTCGACCCGTGGGTTGTGACGGAAGAACGACGCACCACAATTGCACGCCGATGCCTTGATGCGATCGTCGTACGCAGCGAGGAAGATCGTCCCGTGGCCGCCGAGTGAATGCCCGAGTGCTCCGATTTGGTCGTCATCCACTTCGTCCAGACTCTGCAGCACATCGATCGCAATCGAGTGCTCGTAGGTGAACTTTCCAACGGCCGTCCATTCAGGGTGCTTTTTGTGAAAGGCTCCTGTTTCATAGGGACCTTCGGGCGGAATCCGGTGCCCTGATACAAAGTGCTCTGGCGCGATGACGACGTAGCCTCGGCGGCAAAGATGATTTAGGTACGCCTTGTCGGGATTGTCGATCAGTCCGGCGACTCGTTTCTTGCCGTATTTGTACGTGCCGTGCAAAGCGACGACCGCGGGAGCCGGAGTCTTTATGTCAAGCGGCATTCCCAGATAGGCGTGAGCCCGCTCATCGGATTCCACCGCGTAGCTGATCAGCTTTCGTCGATAGACACCGTCAACGACGACATCTTCGTGAACCTTCAAATCGAGCGGCGGCTTCTCTGGCTTGTGCTGATCGCGAATCAGGTCGAGATATCGTTGCCTGAGGACAATCCGCCGTTTCTGCCAGTCTTCCGCAGTCTTAATTCCGCGGGTCAAGTCATCCCACGAGGAGCGTATTTCGGGAACTTCAAACAACTCCGGCTGCTTGCGATTCTGCGCGTTGGCAACGGGCGGGACGAGGAAGAGGATCAAAGCGGTGCAGGAAATCTTCAAGACATGTCTCCTCTATTCGAATGCGACTGGCACCAGGGCCACGTCAATCTGACTTTCGTAAGTAGCGCGAGTCTCTGGATATCGTATCCGAATAGCGGCACGATATTTGGCAGACACTTAATCCGTAGCTACCGTCGCGTTCGCGGTGAACGCGGGAGCGCGATTTCGGCCGGAATTCCACGCAGATTACCTCAGGGAAAAGTAGCCTTCACGCTCCGTCGTGAAGTAGCCCGACCATCGACTCACCGTCGGTATCAATTGAATCGCAGGATTCGCCTGGAGAAGCGTTCTTTCCGACACAAATCGATTCAAGTAGCAATCATGTCGGTCGGGCTACATCACGCGGAGCGAGATGGCTACTTTCTAAAATCGCTCAGTTTGAGTGGCTAGCTACGACCCATATCAGCGCCGATTAAGGATCCCTTTTGCGAAGTACTCATCGTTTTTGAAAATGCTCTAAAATCCAACTGACACACAATCACCGTACGTCTGCAGGTTAACTCATGAGCGGATTTTCTCTTCTGTTCTCTGCACTGCTTCTGGCGGCCGTGCCTCAGGTATTTCACGCGCAGGGGGAAATGGCCGGGGAAGTGACGCAAACGAGCGTCATCCTTCAATCACGACTCACGTCCGTGGCCAAGCTGACTGACGGTGATGTTCCCGGAATGGCCGGTGTTGCCCGCTTTGAGCTGTCCGAGCGCGATGACTTTCGCTCGGCGCGGATGACGGATTGGTTGAAGGCTGAGCCGGAGAACGATTTCATCGTCAAGGTCAAAGTCGACGGCCTCAATCCTGCCACACGGTATTACTACCGGCTGATCTTTGGAGCGGACCGCGACTCCGTTCAGACGGGCGAAACCTGTTCCTTCCGAACGCTTCAGGGTCGTGAGAGTACGGACGAGGTAAGCTTCGTGGTCGTGACCGGGATGAATTACATGTCGTTCCACTACGGAAAAGTGAAGAAAGGGAAGCGAACCGGAGTCGGGGCGTACCGCGGAGAGAATAAGCATCTCGGCTTCCCGGCGCTGGCGACCATGCTGAAGAAGAAGCCGGACTTCTTCGTTGGGACCGGCGACAACGTTTATTACGACAGTCACGACGACCGGGAGGCCACCGAGTTAAAAGATTTGCGGCGCAAGTGGCACGAACAGTTCGTACAGCCGCGGTTCGTCGAACTCTTTCGTCACGTTCCCACCTACTGGGAAAAGGACGATCACGATCACCGCTACAACGACTGCGATCGTGAGGGCAATCGCGCACCGCTGAGTGAACTGGGAATCCAAACCTTTCGCGAACAGGTGCCGGTCGTCGATCCGCTTGATCCGCAGGCGAAGACGTACCGGACTTATCGAGTCAATCGACATCTCCAAGTCTGGCTGGTGGAGGGTCGTGACTATCGCAGCCCCAACAAAATGCCTGACGGCCCCGACAAGACGCTGTGGGGAGCGGAGCAGATCGCGTGGCTGAAACGGACACTGACCGAGAGCGATGCGACTTGGAAGCTGCTGATTTCACCGACGCCGATGGTTGGTCCCGATGATGCCTACAAGATTGACAACCACACCAACCATAAAGGCTTTCGACACGAGGGCCGCGCGCTGCTGGACTGGATCAAAGAGCAGCGACTTGACGAGCAGGGTTTTCATGTGATTTGCGGTGATCGGCACTGGCAGTACCACTCCGTTGACCCCACGGGAATCGAGGAGTTTTCCAGTGGCGCGCTGGTTGATTCCAACTCCCGTCTCGGACGCAGTCCGGGCGACCCGAAGTCCACCGACCCTGATGCAACCATCAGGCAACTGCATTCCCAAACGAAAGCCTCGGGCGGATTCCTGCAGGTGACGGTGCACGACGACGGCAGCATCCGTTTTGAATTCTTCGACGAGAACGGCGAGAGCCTCTATCACACCGTCAAGCCGTCACGGAATTCGTTGTCTGTGCTGAAGGAAGACGGCGCCAATCTGCTGCGAGATCATCTGCTCCGGCGAATCCGCCAGCAGTACGACGCGCGACGCCGCGATGTGGAAGAGGCTTTCTCATCGCGCGATGCACTCATGAAGCGACAGGAACAGCTAAAGAGTCGTTTACGAACGATCGTCGGTGAATTGCCGCCCAAGTCGCCGCTGCAGGCGAAGACGACCGGAACGCTAAAGGGCGACGGTTTCCGTGTCGAAAAGGTTGTGTTTCAAAGTCGCCCGCAACATTACGTGACCGCAAACCTTTACGTACCAGATGGCGATGGTCCGTTCCCCGGCGTGTTGATCGCCTGCGGGCATAGTGGACTGGGCAAGGCGTATCCCTCCTACCAGAAGGCCGCAATGCTGATCGCTCACAGCGGCATGATGGCGCTGGTTTACGACCCCATTGGCCAGGGTGAACGGCTTTCCTATTTGAAGGGCTCGCGCAACGCCGGTCTTCAACACAAGCTGGATAACGTGAATGCTATCCTGGTCGGCCGCACTGCGGTTGGATACCAGGCATGGGACTCAATACGCGCGGCGGACTACTTGATGAGCCGACCGGAATTGGATCGGAGCAAGCCGCTCGGGATGACGGGGAACTCCGGCGGCGGTGCACAGACGATGTACCTGATGGCGCTCGACGGTCGGATCGGCCCTGCAGCGCCCTCGTGTCATATCACGACGCTCCAGCGCAACTTCGAATTGGGCGGGGCGGGCGACGGTTGCCAGTCCCCGCCGCTTACCGGTGCACTGGGCATCGATCACCCCGACTTCTTCGTGATGCGCGCGCCGCGGCCTTCGATTATCCTGTCCGCCGAACGGGATTACAAAGACATCGTGTTTACACGGAAGACTTATGCCGAGACGCAGAAGGTCTACGCGTTGCTCGACCGGCCAGAGTGCATGGAAATGTTTGCGTATGACGACACCCACTCGTTCAGTCAGCCGCGCCGGGAAGCCGCCGCTCAGTGGATGCAGCGTTGGCTGCTCGACAAGTCCGCCGCGATCACGGAACCCGAATTCGAGCCATTCGATGGAAATGAACTGCAGGTGACAGAATCGGGGCAGGTGTTGAGCGAATTCGCCGATGCGTTTTCTGTGTCAAACCTGAACCTCCGACGTGCCAAGGAATTAGCCTCGGCTCGCAAAAACTTTTGGCGATCACACGCGCGGTCTGAGTCAATTGAGAAAGTCCGCGAACTGGCCGGCGTGGGAAAAACGATATCCGCGGCGGAGAGCGAACGCTGTGGAGTCATCGACCGAGGCGACTACCAGATAGAAAAACTGATCCTGAGGCGGGAAGGCGAAGTTCCGGTTCCGGCCTTGCTGTTTCGACCTTCGCAACCGGCTGGCAAAGCACCCGTCCTGTATGTCGACGGTCGAGGCAAGGCCGCTGACGCTGGCGCGGTTGGCCGCGTCGAGCAACTGGTTCAGGGCGGCAACACTGTACTGACCATCGACGTGCGTGGCTTCGGGGAGACGACCGACTCGCCGTCAAATGTCGCCTATGTGAAAGGCGATCACCGAGCGGCGATGTGGTCCATGCATCTGGGAAAATCGCTGCTCGGCCAACGAGTGGAAGACGTACTTGCGGCATCAGCCTGTCTGTCTCGTCTGACTGGAATGAAAGACGAGAAGTTTGACCTCATCGGCGTCGGCGCCGCTGGACCCGTCGTGCTGCATGCGGCGTGCCTCAGCGAGCAGGTCGGCCGAGTCACGCTCCGCAACTCCATTGGCAGTTGGGTCGAAGATGTGGTCGCTCAACCGCGTGACATGGACGCCATCAGCCACGTCATCCCCTCGGCCCTGACCACCTACGATTTGCCGAACCTCGCAGCACTGCTCGGAGACAGGCTGACCATTGAATAAGAGCAACACCGTTTCCGGTCGGAGCACAATACTAGAGCGCCGATGAATTAGAACTGCCACTCGACGCGAATGAGAAGCAACTCGACGAGGCGCTCGATTCGCGATCCATCCCCGCCAGCCGCTTCCCGCGCGAATCTCGCATCTGCTGCATCCTCTACCACGCCGCCAACAAGTCAGTCGAATCCGGTAAGGCGATCGTGTTTTGTTAGTCGCGTCGCCGACAAATGTTTGATCGCTAGTGACAATTCGGCCAGCTCCCCGAGGCGGTCTCAATCCGAACCGCAGGTTCATCGAGTTGGGTGCCTTTCGTACCACGACGCTGCGACGATCGCCGCAGTCGACCCATTTTCCGGCAACGGATCTAGCGGCAGACCCGTCGATACGAGTTCGATCCCGCTGAGCAGGCTCTGGCCTTGGTGCGTGGTGAAGGTTAGGTTGCAGTCGCCATCGAGTTGGACACCGGTGAATTCTTTGACCAGGCACTTCATCTTGCCTTGGGCCGCGACGAAGATATCGAAATTCGACAGCACAGGTTTTCCCTGAAGTGCGACATCGAACACGCGGGCGCCCGCCGCAGTGTGTTTTGGTTCGACAAAGTAGAGCCGCACGGTAAACGTCCCGGATTTCAGTTCTGTCAAACGCAATGATTTGATGTCTTGTACGCCGGAGGCACAGACCCAAGGCCAGCCTTTCCCCGCCTGGATAAACAGGGAGTGGTGATAAAAGTAGTCGGGGGTCTCCGGTTGCGTCTGAAGTTTTATCTCGGGCGAAGGTCCGCCGACGCTGGGGTAGTCGAGAAACAGAGTTCCGCCGTGGGTCATCCGATCGCCGGGCGCTCCCAGGTTGACGCCGATGCGCACGATTGGTTTGGCGGTGCCCTGGCGCCGGTCAGTCTGGCCCCAGGCAGTCCATTGTTCGAAGGTCTGCGGCATGCTGATCAGCGCGGCGCCGGTGGGCAACGGGTAGCTGCAAGTGCAGCCCTCGTAGAAATACGGCATGTTCAAGACACCGCCCGCCGGGATGACGCTATTCGTGCAACCGGAGCGTGGGCCGGCAATATTAATCGTGCCGCTTTCAATACGTTTGTCGTAGAAAGCGGGCGTCGCCGACCGCATCGTAATCAAGTGACCGTAGTCCACACCGCCGTCGCAACCGTAACTCTTGACGTAGCATCGCGGCTCGACAACACCGGTCAGCGGATTCGTCATTTGGCCTTTGTCAGCCTGCCTCAGGAACGGATAGGACTTCGGCTTCTCGCCGCGGGACTCCAGGTCCTGAAAATGCTTTTCGACATACGGCGGACGAAATTGATACGGCGGGCGAAAGTCGGCGCGCGGCGTTTTGGGTACTTGGTCTAACCGCGACTCGGTTTCGTCACGCGACAGGACGCGGCCGGTATAGACATCCATGAAGGATGCATTGAGCAAGCGGAACCGCCCGGTCCCGTCTCGATGGAGATGGTTGACGGGACCCATCTTATCGACATTGCCCTGCCAATCCTTGTCTTGCGAAATCATGACGCCGCCCACGATCGTCGGTTGCGGGGCGCGCTTGAAGTGCGCCAGGGAATCGTCGAACCACAAGATCCCCAAAGGAGCCCGGACGCGGGCGTCGGGCGAGCTCCAGTCGTTTGTGTAATCGACAGCGCCGGGCAACGCGCCCGCCCGGCGGATGAGCAGGAGGTCGCCGTGGCGTTCAACCCGGGCTTCGCTATGCCCGGCCGCGCGGAGCCACTCGCGAATTTCCTCGTCGCGCGTCGATTCTACGGAGAGACAGGCGACGCCCCCGTACGGCTTGAGTCGTTCATACAATGTCAGCAGGTAGTCAGCGCCTGTGTTGAGCCGGGTCGCGCTCCAATCTTCTGCCACGATCAGATCTGCCAGATACTGCGGAAACGCGACTTTCTCAAGCTCGCCCGCCACGATCGACAGTCGTCCCGCTGGCGCGGAGGGGTCAAGGATACGTCGCCGTAATGTGTCGGCGTCGGATTCAACGGGGGCTAACGCAATGACGTTGAGATTTGTCTCGGCAGCCAATTGGTCCGCCAACCGGCCATCGCGCGTGCCGAGCACGAGCGCGTAGCCGTCGCGAACGCGGGTTAGCGTGCGCAGGTGGGCGACGGTTGACGCCAGCACCTTGTCGGCGTCCCGCTTAGGAGGCCTTTGAAAACCCGACGCGTCAGCGAGGGATTTGAATCCACCGTTTTCGCTGGTTCTCGTCCCTCGCTCACGCGTCGGGTTACCACGAACACCGTTTTTCAACGGACTGTTGTGAGCAGGTTGTGCCGGGTGAAAGGTCGGTGAAACTTCGGTATCGCCGAAGCAATAAATCATTCCGTCGCGGGTCGTGACGAACAGTCGGCCGTTGGCGGCGACGACACTGTGAATATCGCCGTCTACTCCCTTCGCTCCTTCCGCGTATTTCAACCGAGCGCCGCCAAGCGTAACCTGTGTCCGCGCACCGGCGACTCCTTTGCCCGTGCGCAGTCCACCTTCATGCAGATCGCGATTGACGACACTGTCGAACTCAACCTTGCCGCGTCGAATATCGCGGGCAAGTTCCGGGTCCAACCGCATGAACCAACCGCCAGGAACGGTTCCTTCGGACGGGAGTGTGAAGTCGAGTAGTTTACCGCTGTGGCGATCGAACGTGGCCGGTCGCGCCGCACCACAGGGGACGAGCAGCTTATCGCCATTAACCAACAAGTATCCTTGCGGGGAGAGTCCTCCCAACGCTTCGGCACCCACGTGCGGTTGCTTGCCATACAACGTTCCGCACCGATCGTTGACCCATTCGACCTTGCCCGACCGGGCGTCGAGGGCGTAGACAAAGACGCCTTCCAACGGCCAGACTCCGGCAGCGAAGTAGACGGTCTCGTCGGCCAACACCGGTCCCCCGCGGACTGGCCAGACGGAAATCAACCGGCCATTGCCCAGGATTTTCCTTGCTGAAGGGACGGCACGAAACTTCCATTGCAGCTCACCGTCGGTCGCATTCAAACAGTACAGATGTCCGTCGTCCGATCCGAAGAAGAGCCTGTCGCGCCACGCAACCGGTGCCAGACGCACGGGACCGGCTGTGTAGAACCGCCACTTCTCTTTGCCGGTCTCGACAGCATAGGCGACAACCGCATCGACATGCGGTACCGCCACAAACATGGTATCGCCCAGAACAATGGGCTCGTAACCCTGGTCAAACTGAAGCCGGGACTTGCGGAAAGCGGGTGTCACCGGCGGAAGTTTTCGCTTCCACTGCAGACGCAGCGGAGCGGGAATCTTCTCGGATGAGATATTCGTACGGCCGGCGTCATGTCGCCAGGTGGGCCAATCTTCGGCTGCCGCTATGCTGGCCAGCGACAATAGCACAATCAGTGTGCCAATCGCGTATTGCGTGAGTCTGCGAGCGGCAGGGTGGATGAGTTTGAGAGTAGGTTTCATGAGGACAGCCGCGAAGATGGGAAATAGGCGAAATGAAAACATCGAAAACGGGCACGTCGAAATGCCATTTCCATTCATCACCCGGGCACTTCTTTTGTGTGGGGCTTCATGTGTCTCATGAGGCAATCTCGTTCAAAGTTCCGGCGCTGCTGCCGAAAGTGTCTGCGTCGATGCCGAGGTGTTGGAGCATGGTCACATAGAGGTTGCAGAGCGGCTGGTTGTGATCGCGGCGGAAGGCCAAGTGCTGACCGTGCTTGAGGCCGCCGCCGGCCAGCAGGATGGGCAGGTTCGTGTTGTCGTGGGTGTTGGCGTCCCCCATGTTGCTGCCGAACAGGATCATCGTGCGGTCCAGCAGACGATCTTCGCCTTCACGAACCTCGGCAAGCTGTGAGAACAGTTTGTTCAGCAGCGACAGCTGCTGATGGTCGGCATCAATCAGTTGCTGCACTTTTGACTCGGATTGACCGTGGTGGCTCAGGTTGTGGTAGCCGTCGGTGGTGTTCTGATCGGGGTGCAGTTTGAAGGGAGGAGTCGCGAAGGCATCGACCATCAGTGTGATGATGCGTGTTGAGTCGGATTCGAACGCGAGGCGAGCCATCGACAACATCAGGTCGAACTTCTCGAAGAACTGCTTCTGGTCCCGAATGTCGCGGGGCGGTTGTTGATCGGTGGTCGGCTTCGGCCGCAATTCCCATTGACGCGCCACATCCAGACGCTGCTCGATCTCGCGCACGGAAGTGAGGTACTGGTCGAGACGCGATTGATCATCGCGACCGAGTGCTCGCCTGACCTGACGCGTGTCGTCCAGCAGCGTGTCAAGGATGCTGGCCCGCTCATCGAGCTTGTGCAACTGCCGCTTAACCGCTGACGGATCGCCCTGAACGAACATTATACGGAACAGAGCCGAAGCACTGTCTTCAGCGGGCAAGAGCACGCCGTCGCGCGTCCAGGAGAGACTACGGTTCGCCTTGTCGATGTTCACGCCCAGATTGAACGCAGGAAACCGCGTCACCGGCCCCAATCGCAGAGCGGCGAATTGATCGAGCGAGATCGTGTTGCGAAAGCCGCTCTTGGTCGGTCCGCGAGCCGCCGTAAGAAAACAGTTCTCCGTGCTGTGTCCACCGTCCACATCCGGATGTGACAGGCCGCTGATCACCGTGAAGTCATTCCGGAACTCGGCCAGGTCCCGCAGGTAGGGTGAAAGTTCGTAGTCACGTCCGGGTGTTTCCGGAAAGAACTGTTTCGGCAGGACGCCCAGGTTGTTCGAGATCAACAGCATCCGCCGCGGGGTGGGCGACTCGGTGTCCCTGGCGAACGCGGGCCGCGCACTCTCCAGCAAAGGCAGTGCGAGCGCGACTCCGGCTCCGCGAAGAAAACGACGACGAGTGAGTGTGCGAGGTTTCATCGGCAACCATCCTTTCCGAGAAAGATCCGGCTCTGCACGAGTGAGTGAATGAGATCACGTACCCGATACCCGTCCGATTCGCACGCATCGAGTATTGACTCAATCTCCGCACGATCCGAGAACCGGACCGGTGTTCCGGTTGCATAAAGCGTGAACTGGTGCAGAAGATTGCGGGCCAGTTGGCGAGGGTTGCTCGCCAGCACGGTTTTCAGGTCGTGAATGTCTCGGAAGCGAAGACCGCTGAGCAGCTGGCCACTGGCGTCGATCGGCTCGGCAAGCGTGTAGGCGAAGTCGTGGCCGGCACGGTCGATGCCGGTGACCGATTCTCCCTGTTCAATGCCTCGATAACGTGTTCGCCAGCCGCCCAGGATATCGAAGTTCTCCAGAGCCAGACCGACGGGATCGAACCTCGCGTGGCAACCGGCACAGGATTCTGATTTGGTGTGCAGAGCCAACAGCTCGCGAATCGTCTTCGCCCCGCGAATGTCCGGTTCCACCGCTGGGACGCTTTTGGGAGGCGGCGGTGGCGGTTGCCCGATCAATCGTTCCATGATCCACGCGCCGCGAATAACGGGCGAGGTCGAAGTGCCATTGGCGGTCACTTTCATGATCGCGGCCTGGGCCAGCAGGCCACCGTAAGGGCTGTCATCCGGCAAAACGACTTTTTGCATTTGGGAACCGCTGAGCGGTTTCAACCTGTAATGCCGCGCGAGACGATCGTTGGCGTAAACAAAGTCGGCATCGACTAACACACTCGATGGGAAGTTGTCGCGAATCATCGCCGCGAAGAAGGTACGCGTTTCGCGCTCCATCGACTCGATCAGGTAATCATCAAAGCGGTACTCGGGGTGCAGACGAATATCCGGTTCGTCGCGTCGAATGTTACGCAGGTCGAGCCAATAGTCGGTAAAATTCTGGACGAACCGATCGAAACCGGGACTGTCAATCAGCCGATCGGTCTCACGGCAAAGTGTGTCGGCATCGCGCAGCTTTCCCGCGGCGGCCAGCTCCATCAATGTCGGGTCCGGCCGCGTGCTGGTCAGGAAATGCGACAGCCGCGAGGCGATGGCATATTGATCGAGATTGCCAGTCGCTGGATCAGACGGTTCGCGCAGATAGAGGAAGTGGCTGGAACAGAGGAAGGCCTTGTAACCGGCGAGCATCGCTTCGGGGAACGGGCTTCCCTGCTCGAGCCGTCGCTGAATCAGCTGCTCGAAACGAACAAGTGCTTCTTCGGGGACCGGTTCGCGTGCGGCGAGATGCACGAAACGCCGCAACAGACGCCGCGCGTCTTCGGTCAGATTCTCGGAAGTGACCTCGGGACCAAAATCGTCGAACAACACTTGGTGAGAAGGTGGCGGCCACGACTCGGGCGGTAACGGGCCTTCGACTTCCAGCCACTGAAAGGCAACGCCCGGTTGGCCGCCTTCAGGAAAAGGTGGATAGCGATATGTCGGCGGGCCGCCGTTGACGTTGCGAGCCAGCGGTACCGGAAGACCAAGCAGGCTGTACTCGAACGTCTCTGTCGGGAGCAAGCGAACCGTCGTCTCATAAACGGCGGGTTTGGGCTGTATGTCCATGATTCCACCGGTGGCTCGTACGTCGCCAGAGACATCTGGTCCGGACGGCTTGCGTGCGCGGAACGTCATCGGCACGGGCGCGGTTGCCGACTGGAGTTGATATCCTTCCGTTTGCAGGACCGCCCGCGCGGAAAAGCGGACTCGGAATTCGCCCGGAAGTTTCGCTACGAATCCGCGGGGATATCCGAAATAGGGCCAGTGAGCAGACCGGAACAGCGCTAGTTCCAGTGTGGAATCGTCCTTGAGAGCTTCCAGCTCCTTCGCGCCGACCGCCTTGTTGTCCTTGGCGAAGAACATGGCCTCCCGTCCGCCATAGGTGTTCTTGGGCGTAAACAGCTTGGTTCCAACGGCGCGATATTTTGTGACCTGAGGTGGCTTCGGTCCGTCGGCCCTTGCCTGTTGCAGAGCAGCTTCGGCGGCGTCAAGGTACGCAGCCAACTGCACTCGTGACATGTCGAGCGCGGTGGCGGTCTTGTTAAACCGATCAGACTCGCGATCTTCCGGCAGCATGTCGCGAATATCGAGCAGCGGCAATTTCAGGACGTCTCGCAGGTTCTGTTCGTACTCTTCCCGCGTCAGTCGTCGCAACGGCCCGCGACCGTTTGTGATGACATCGGCGCGATCTGCTCTTGCAATCGCATCGTTGAGAGCTTTGAGCATCGTCTGGCGATCGGGATCGGACAACATTGTGGGATCGGGCGGCATCTCACCGGCATGGATGCGATCATGAATCGGAATCCAGCGATCGCGCAGCTCCCGGTCGTCGAGCGTAAATGCCAGCGAAACAAGATCGAGTCCGCCTTCTGCGGACTCTCCGTCATGGCAGTCGATACAGGTCTGTCGGATCAGTTCACCCAGTGGCTCGGCGATTTCCGCCCCGGCTAACCTCGATGTGCAGAGGAATAGTAAGAGGCAGACCGCGAGCGCAAAACGCGTCGTGGAAATCATCGATCGGACTCGTTTGGTTTTGATTAGCGATTGATGATTGTTGATTTGTGATTGTCGAAGTAAATCCATCGCTCCGTCCATCACCCTTCTTCACTTCTCATATCAAAAATCACCAATCGACAATCATCAATCATTCGCTTCTCCCCGTTCATCATGCAAACACCTCGCGCACCACTTCGCCTCCAAACACGGTGGGAATCTCGTCGCGATTGTTGTGGCTGTAGATGACCTTGTGCTGGTCAAGTCCCAGTGCCTCAAGAATCGTGGCGTGGAGGTCGGCGGGAGACAGTGCGCGCTCGACGGGAACGAAACCAAGCTCGTCGGTGGCACCGATGACCTGGCCACCCTTTACTCCGCCGCCGGCGAGCCAGACGGTATAGCCTGCCGGTGAGTGATCGCGGCCGCGTTTGGCGCCTTTGGCGCTGCCCTCGGTGGTTGGGGTGCGTCCGAATTCACCTCCCCAGACGACGAGGGTCTCTTTAAGCAGACCGCGCTGCTTCAGGTCGGTGAGCAATCCGGCGATTGGCCGGTCCACACCTCGGGCCTGTCTGCGGTGGTTGCTCTCCAGGCTTCCGTGGGCATCCCAGCCTCCATTGCGAAGCTGGATGCAACGAACGCCTTTCTCGACAAGCCGCCGAGCGATCAGGCATTGGCTGCCGAACTCGGCGGTGGCTTTGTCATCCAGTCCATAGAGCTGGCGAACGTGTTCCGGTTCGGTCTTAAGATCGAAGGTCTCCGGCGCGGACGCCTGCATCCGGAATCCGAGTTCGTACGACGCGATCCGCGCTTCCAGTTCCGTATCCTCGCCCTGACTGGCCAGGTGCGTCTGGTTCATCCAATGGATGAAGTCGAGTTGTTTGCGGCGGCTGTGGTCGTCGTAGGAAGAAGGCATCCTGGTGAACGGGACTCCACTGCTGGCATCGACTACGGTGCCCTGGTATCGCGACGGCAGGAAGCCAGGGCCCCAGCCCGGCCGTTGGGGTGCGGGACCGGTGGTGTTCGAAAGCATGACCAAAAAGCCAGGCAGGTCTTTCGTCTCGCTACCAAGGCCGTAGGTCAGCCAGGCACCCATGCTTGGCCGATCACCGATCGCGGTACCGGTCAGGGCGACACACTCGCCCGGGCCATGCACGGGAATGCGGTGATTGAGCGAACGGATGACGCAGAGTTCGTCAACGAGTTTTCCCGTTTCGGGAAACAACTCGGAGACCGGAATACCGCTCTCGCCGTACTGCCGGAACGAGAAAGGCGAGGCCATCAGCAGGGAATCGACGCCGCTGCGCGGGATCTTCGGCACGTTGACCGCGATTTGATCGGGAACGGGTTGCCCCTCAAGGTCCTGTAGCAGTGGTTTGGGATCAAACGTATCCGCCTGTCCGGGACCGCCGCTCATGAAGAGGAAAATAATGCTCTTCGCGCGCGGAGGCAGGTGGGGGCCAACGAGGTGAGGCCGGGTATGGTCGCCTTCGCGAGTAGCCGCCAGCAGTCCGTCCTGAGCCAACATGGACGCCAGGGCGATCGAGCCAAAACCCAACGTGCTCCCCTGCAGCATGTCGCGGCGCGAAATGGATTCAATTTGATTCATGGGATTTCGATTCATGGGATGTAGTGAAACTCGTTGAGGTTCATCAGGGCGTGACAAAGATGAACGAGGGTGTCGGGTGAATTCCGATTGGCTTCGAGCAACCGAAGAGCTTGCTTGCGTTCAGCATCACTGGGACCGCGTCCGAGAGTGTCCATAAAGGCGATCTCCAACCGGTCCTCGTCATCGGCGGCCGCTAGACGGACCCGATTCGCAAGTGCTTCGGCGCGGCGAATCATGAAGTCGCTGTTGAGCAGATAGAGCGGCTGCAGGGCCACGGTCGAGACACCGCGTTGCGGGCAACTGGTGACTAGTTCCGGCGAATCGAACATCGTCATCGCGGTGGGCATTTCACTGCGTCGCTGGTAGAGATACAGCGTCCGCCGCAGCGTCTTCTCTTCTCGCCGGGGAGGCACGCTGGGGCCACCGATCGAACGGTCGAGTTCCCCCGTCGCGACGAGGACCGAATCGCGAATCGCCTCGGCTTCGAGGCGCCGCCGCGGCCAATTCCAGAGCAACTCATTGCCGGGATCGACGGCAGCGTTCGCGGCGTCGTGAAGACGTCGTTGGCGATAAGTGGCGGAATGCACAATCAGGCGATGGAGATGCTTTGTGCTCCATCCGTTTTCCATTAATTCGACAGCCAGCCAGTCGAGTAGTTCGGGATGGGTGGGAGCCGCTCCGCGCGTTCCAAAATCACTCGGTGTGGTCACGATGGCTTGGCCAAAATGCCATTGCCATAAACGGTTGACCCAGACTCGGGCGGTCAGCGGGTTGTCGCGACTGGTCAGCCACCGGGTGAACTCGACGCGGCTCAGGCCGTCCGGTTTCACAGGAGTCGGTCCCAGCACTTCCGGCCAGCCACCGGTGACTGCGGGACCAGGGCGGGTCACGTCGCCTCGAATGAGAATATGGCCGCGTGTGCTCTTCAGTTGTTCGGCGTTCCACCGGATTGGATCGCGATTGACCACTGGCATTCGCTCGATGTGAGGATCGCTCCGGCCAGGTGCATGGAATCCCCAGGTGTGCGATTGCCTTGTGTGTGCGAACAGCTTTTTCTTTACCAGCTTGCCCGCCTCACTCATGTAGAACTTGTAAGCGCGGTCGCCCATCCAGTTTTCCAGATCGGTCGGATTAGTTGTCGTCGGGTCGCGCAGCGCGAGATTGCCAAGCTGGCCGTTCACGAAAAACGCATGGAGCCGGTAATAGTCACGCTGGCTGATGGGATCGAACTTGTGGTTGTGACACTGGACACATTCCATCGTCAGCCCCAGTACGGCGCTGCCTGTCGCATTGGAAATATCAACCAGGACATCATTGCGCTGTGCGGCCTTGTCCATGTTGTTGCCACTGATGCGCGCCGAGGCGAGAAAGCCCGTCGCGATCAGGTTTTCATCTGAGTAGGGTTGCAACTCATCCCCCGCGAGCTGCTCGGTCAGAAAACGATCGTAGGGCTTGTCGGCGTTGAAGCTGCTAATAACGTAGTCGCGATAGCGCCAGGCATACGGGCGCGGAATGTCGTGTTGATAGCCATGACTCTCGGCCCAGCGTGCGAGGTCGAGCCAACGCCGTCCCCATCGCTCGCCGTAGTGCCTGGAAGCGAGCAGCTTATCGACGAGCGATGTGTATGCCGTTTCGGGATCGTCGGCGTGAGCTTTAATGAAACTCTTCACCTGCTCCGGCGTGGGCGGGAGACCAATGAGATCCAGATAGAGCCGCCGAACCAGCTTCTGCGGTAACGCTTCGGCTGCGGGAGTCACTCCCTTGGCTACCTGCCGCGCCGCGATGAAGGCATCGATCGGAGTGCGTCCCCAGCCGTCATGGTCAACCTCGGGCACTACCGGACGTTCGACGGGTTGGAAGGCCCAGTGATCCGATTTGATCCGCGGCGTGGGGAGTAGTTTCTCGTCCCATAACATCCCCTGTTCGATCCATGCGGCGAGCAGTCCGATTTCTTCCGCTGAGAGTGGAACGGTTCCCTCTTCGGCCGGCGGCATTCGCTCGTCGGGGTTGGATGCGGCAACCGTTTCAAGCAGTCGGCTGGATCGCGCCCGGCCAGGCTCGGCCAGCGGATCACCGGTGCTGTAGCCGAGAATCTCGTTTCGGATATCGAGCCGAATTCCAGACTCCGAGTCCTTGCCCGAGTGGCATTGGAAACAACGCGATTTCAACAACGGATAAACGTCGCGCGCGAAGTTCACCGTACCTTCCCAGGGCGTCCCGGGCAGAGGCTCGGGCGCTGGCGGCGGCGAGATGGCCGCTTCCATGACATCGTCCCAAGAACGACTCAATACCAGGTCGTCGATCCATACACGATCGCCAGTTTCGGTCTTTCGTCCTGTGGAAAAGCCGACCCAACGCACAACATTCACGCTGTTGGAATACTTGATCTTGGCGTCGGGGTGATCCCTGTCTTCCGATTTGGGATTCACCCACAGCTCAAACTGATCGTAGTCCGCCCGATCAGTTGGATCCGTTTTCGACAGTCGGCCTACCAGAACATAGTCGCGGCCGCGCTGGAGCTCGACGGAACTGAAATCCGTGTGTGACGGACCGATCCGCACCATGAACACAGCCTTTCCCTTCAGTGGTCCTGCCGTCGCAACATGCAGTCCGATGTTGGGAACATTCTCTGCGTGAGTAGACCGGTCCGTGCCTTCCAGCCGGTCGAGCCAGAGCACAAAGAATTCGCTGTCATCCTCCGGCGGTTCGTAGCGGAGACTGAAACGAACAAACATCTCGCCATCGCGAAACGGCGTAACCAGCTCCCGTCGCAGGGCATTGTCCCGCTCCCCAGTTCCCCGAATCAGGACACCCGAATGCTGCTCGTCAACGGTCGCCGTCGATTGCCCGGAGACCTTCCATCCCCCCTTGAAGCCAGCTCCCCGAGCGGGCAGGTTCAGCTTGCCGCGAGGATCAAAGCCATCCTCGGCGATCCTGGCTTCGTTGGCCAGCAGCGCATTGGTCCATATGACAATGCCAACCAAGCTTATAAACAAGGTATGAGTGTTCATGTTTTTCCTGGGTTCCTGGCAAAAACCACAACGGACGACGGAATTGTCATGCGAATAACTCCCCGATGGACTGGCCCATGTCTGTGATAGGAACGGGGCGGTCGCCGTCGTACAGGTTCTTGTGGTAGTCGATGCCAACAGCGGCACAAATCGTTGCGAAGAAGTCGGGCACACTGACGGGATTCGAAACGATCTTTTTTGCGATCTCATCGGTTTCGCCCCAGGCTCCGCAATGCGACAGGCCGCCGCCGGCGAGGACACAGCTGAAGGCCGTGCCTTGATGGCCACGTCCGCCACCGCTGTCGAATTCGGGTGGTCGGCCGAATTCGGTGGTGATGACGATCAGCGTTTTGTCGAGCATGCGTTTTGCTTCCAGGTCCGCAATCAACGCGGCGACGGCTGTGTCCAGTTCCTGAATCAATTTATGCTGATTCAGAATGCCCTCGTTGTGCACGTCCCAGCCGATGCCGTTCAGAAAGTTCAGGTTGTGCGACACTTCGATGAAACGCACGCCCCGCTCAACCAATCGACGGCTGAGCAGACATCGCTGGCCAAATTCGCCGCCGTATCGATTGCGAAGATCCGCCGGTTCGCGGTCCAGTTCGAAGACGCGCATAAATTCCGGACCGCTTAGTTTCAGACTTTGTTCGATCGCCGCGTCGTAATCGAGCAATCGCTGATCGGTCGTTGGGTCGGCATTGCGCTTCAAGACGGCAAGGAGTTTTTCCCGGCGCGATTGACTCCGCGGGGTGATGCCGTCGGGGCGAGTCAGTCCGGCCGGTCCCTGGCTTGTGTCGGTTAAATACAGATAGCTGTCGCGCGTACCGAGAAATCCCGGGCCGCGAGTGACGTTCGGATATCCAATCAGAACATAAGGCGGAGCGCCGTCGCTGGCCGCGCCTCGTTCGTGCGCGATGATCGATCCCAGCGACGGATACGTCACCGTTCCGCTGATCGGCCGTCCGGTGTGCATGCGGTTGGTCGCAGCGGCGTGTTCGTCGATCACCTTGTGATGCACACTACGAACTGCCGTGACGCGGTCCATCAGTCCCGCAAGCTTCGGCAGGTGCTCACACACCCGGACGTCGGGAACAGCCGTTTCGATGGAGTCATAGTAGGAACCTGCCAGCTTCTTACTCGGGTCGCCTTTTCCTTTTGGATCGAACGTGTCGATCTGCCCCATACCGCCGCCCAACCAGATCGAAATCACATGTTCGGCCTTGCCCCGGATAAGTGTTCCGTTGAGCGTGTCGTCAGCGCTCGCAAGTTGTGGTAAAGCAAGGCCGCAGCCAGCGGCGGCGCCTGCTGCGAGAAACTCGCGACGATTCAACGAGGATAATAAGTTCACAATTGATGTCTCCGTCTGGTAACCCGAAGCGTGAGCGAGGGATGCTCCCGGTTCATTCTGTTCTCGGTCCCTCGCTCACTCTTCGGGTTACCATTCTGACCAAGTGAGAGTTTTGAATCGTCCATCACGGCATCCACACAAATTCGCGGTGATTGATCAGGCTCCACAGTGCGTCTTCCAATGCACTGCGCCAGGCAGGCGAAAGTCGTGGGTCGGGTGGCGGACCGGCGAGCACGCGACGTTCGATTTCCAATTGAATCTCATTGGCCTTCGGCCGCGCATGGTTGAACCATGTCACTTGTGGCAGTCGCGGAAGTTGTTCAATGTCAGCGACCTTGTCGGACGGAACGAGGCGGGCGTCAAACCCCTCGGACAACGCACTGCCATACGCCGTTCGTTCGTCCGGTTTTGGGAATCGGATGAGGGTTCGCAGAAACAATGTATCGACGAGCGACTCGGGCGATTCGGCCGCGATCGCAAGTTGCGCCAGAGCACTTTGATGCGACGCCCGCGTCAACGACACGGACAACGTGCTATTGGCCAGCACGCCTGGTTGCAAGACGTTTGGATCAGTCTCGCGCTCAGTGATTGGCATCTGCCGCGCGCCGGTCCAGCCGAAAGCCTCCAGCACGTCGACGACCGCGCGGGCTTTCGGAAGCGACAAACTGGGACGGTCGCGCTCGTTCTTCAGGTCGCCAAACATCCATGCTCGCGTTGGTTTCCCCAGCGTCTGACGCTGTCCCAGTTCCCGCCTCCCATCATGCACAAAAGTCAGCTCCTCGACATCGAACGGTCGCCCCGTGGAGTGGTGCAGCGAATCGACGATCTGCTCGGCGGTCAGACGGCGACGATCGGGAGCGTTGAAGAACCGCGTCTCGGCCGAAGCGGCAAGATTCCTCCCGACGGCCGCGCGCTGGTAAGCCGTCGACGTCAGAATCAGTCGCACCACATGACGGAAGTCGTAATTATTGGTGATCAGTTCTTGAGCCAGCCAGTTCAGCAATTCCGGATGACTGGCCGTATTGCCTTCCCAGTCGTGAACTGGTTCCACCATCCCGGCGCCGATCAACTTTTTCCAGATACGGTTCACGATGACGCGTGAAAATCGCACGTTTTGCGGCGCGGTGATCAGCGCAGCAAGTCGCTCACGAGTATCGGTCGGGTTTTGCATCAGCCGGTCAATGTTCTCGTCGTCCGTCACGCCCGTGACGGAAGCGAACGGCCACTGGGCCGGCACAGACTGATTGGCCTGAAGCGTTACCTGAATCAGCGACTTGCGTACCTTCTGGTTCTCGAAGAACGCGGCCGGCACCCGACTGGTTTTGGGGACGGTGACGGACTTGCGACTGAGCATGGCGGCCAGCGAGTAAAGATCTTTCTGTGTCGTGAGGTGGTAGGGCGAATCGTGACAACGGGCGCACTCGAGTTCGATGCCGAGGAACGCCGACGCGACGATGTGCCCTTTGGCTGCCATGGGCGAGTCGTTTTCGCTCGCCATCGCAAACCCCGCGCTGCCGCCTTCCGCCGCACCGCCGCGCATCAAGATGAGTTCCGTGACCATCCGGTCCAGCGGTTTGCTGTCACGCAATGAATCGTGCAGGAACCAGCGAAACGGTCCCGTACTGCCCATCGACTGGTTGAGCAGTGTCGGGTTCTCGGCGAGCAGATCGAGCCAGAAGCTCATCCACCCGTCGGCGAAACGATCATCGTTCAGGAGCCCGTCGATCAGTCGGGTGCGTTTGTGTGGATTCACGTCGGCCAGAAATGCCTGCGCTTCATCGGCGGTCGGCGGAACGCCAACCGTGTCGAGATAAACACGCCGCAGAAACGATGCATCGCCAACGACCGGCGACAACGCCACATCAGATTCGGCCAGCGGCGGCGCGGGCCACGGCGCGCCATACTTGACCCATTGTTCCAACAATTCGATCTGCTGTTTGAGCAGCCCATCATCGGTAGGCGGCATATCACCGTCTCGAATTCGTACAATCAGTTCACTCGCTTTCAGGTCGCCAGGAACGACCGCGGGGATTTCTGAATCACCCGCCTTGAGCGCCGCTGCGCGCGAGTCCAACTTCAAGCCACCCTTGTCCTTTTCTCCGTGACAACGAAAACAATTCTCGCGCAGGATTGGCAGAATCTTGTCGTGGAAGTGTTCAGCCTGGCTGGCGTCGGCGCCTGATGACGCAGCGATCGCACGCTCAATCTTCGATGTGATGAAAGCGTCGATTGGATGCATATCTGTAGGATGGGCACTCTTGCCCGTCTTGTTTGAGTCTGCGACGGGCAGGAGTGCCCGTCCTACATTCGGCTTTTCTTTCACCCACGTACGTGCGAGCTCATGACGTCCTTGCCAGAAGTCATCTTGTGAAGCAGCGGCGCGACGGCGTCGCTGGTCGTCCAACTGTGCCAGCGACTCCTCGATGGCGGACAATACCGGCTCGACGGCCGCGTCTGTCAAAGGGAGTCGAGTCGAACCCGCACCAACCAGTTCGTACATCTTGCCGTCCGCCGACAGCATCGCCACACAGACCTCGCCTGTTTCCGTGCGGTGCCCTTTGCCGCCGACAACGAGTTCCAGCACCACGCGTGATTTGCCGGTGACGCCCGGTTCAATCGTTGCCTCCCCAAACACTTCTTGCTGGTGATAACCGTGGACTCGCACGCCGGGCAGCGGTGGCTGAGCGAGAGGCGTGATCCGTTCCTCACCATCGGGCGGACGCCCGGTGATCGCTTTGGTTCGCGCAACGACCTTGCCGTTGATCCACAAGCGGCCCACCGCGCGGCCGCGCATCATGAAGCGATGTGTGCCGGCTGGCAGCTGCACATCGCCGGCCATTCGTAGCAGCACGGGAGCTTTCCATGCGGAGCGGATTCCCCAAGCGTCGTACCCAAGCGGAACTCGCGGAAGGAGAAATGTATCGCCAATCCAGCGGGCCGATTCACTCGGCCATTGTTCGCCTTCGTTGGGCCAGCGATTGTGTGCGGGCAGACCAGGGGATAACTGCACCAGCACGCGACCCTCAGGAACATCGGCCAGTTCGGGCATGACTTCCGGCTGAGGCTTGACAACGCGCGGCTTGCCCACACGATGGAAACGCGACGCCACAACTTTGTCGTCGAGCACGGCACGGTGAATCGCAATCGCGTCGAGCATCCCTGCGAAACCGTTGCCGATGCGAATCTCATCGTTATCAATGACCGGTGGCTCTTTTGTCTCGCCGCCGTAACTCCAGTTCCCTTGCGTCGGTTCGCCATTGACCCACCCACGGATCGATTTGGGATCGCCGAAGCGATACGCGATGGCAATGTGATGCCACCCGGTCCCAACGGGAAAGCCGAGCCGCGAATCCCAGCGATGCCAGTGCGCTTCGCTGCTGGTCAGCTTCGTTGCAAACAGGAAACTGAGTTTCGCTTCATTCTTGGCACCGACCACCCGCAACGACCAGTTTTGATTATCGCGGGCGAACTTCGGCGAGCCGGTACGGCCTTTACCGACGACATAGCTGACCTGACCTTCGCGAAGAACAGACGGATTTACCCATGCTTCGATCGTGATGGCATCGCCGTTCGTGAAATCGAAGTCGCTATGCGATCCTGTATCGGGAACAGACAGGTAGGCACCCGCGTCAACTCGCACAGCTGTGTTGTTCGCAGCCATGTCGGGAAACTCCGGAGGCCGCGGCCCAGCTTGATCACGCTGCACGTTACCTATGGCTCTGAGCGGAGTGGCTTCCTCAGTACCAAACTCCCACCGTGCGACCGGTGATGTGTTATCGGCAGCGATTGCTGTGGCTGCGTGCAGGAAAACAACGAGGTACAGCGCAGCGATCCAGTTAGGATTTTTGAGTTGTGTCATCGTTCGATCTATCAGCGTCCGTAAATCGGGAAGATGTCTGGGGTCGGGAAGCGGTCTTCGTGGGTGTCGCTCGAATCTTTCAGATACTCCTCGCGCGGGACATGGAGATCGGGCCAGACCGCAGGCCGGACACGAATGACTCTTCCCGGGCGAATACCTTCAGTGATGAGGTCCGTTTGAAAGTGGATTTGGATTCCGCTGCTTCCCAGAGGAATCTCACCTTCTGTCTTCGTCACATCCAGGATGGGACCCTTTGAGGCCAATTGGGCAGTGCCGGCTGTCCCACCGGCCCAGTGTTTCAAAGTGTTCTCAGACTGTGCCAACAGCGCCCGGCTCCCTTTCTTGAGATCAGCGTAGAGTGACTCGTCCATTCCGCCGAACAGAGTCGCCTTCACCTTTGCACTACCGAACTTTCCATACTCGACCGCATCGACCCAGCCGGGCATCCAACGACTACGGATGAATGACTTGTGCGTTTCGGTCTGGTTGCGGGCGGCGCGCTGTATGGCAGCGTCGTCCAGCCAGATGTCCGAAATGTGGAATCGTGTGAAGACGCCTCCTGGTGTAGGCTTCCAGGTGATCCCGAGCAGAACGCTCTGGCCGTCGAGCGATCTCGTTCCGTTGTCGGGCCAGGTACCTTCGGCGATCAGGTCCTGAATCTCGAGGAATTCGCGGCCGCGCCAGATGCGCGTGGCGGCATCGAAGGTCATTTTTTCCTCGCTCGCGTCGCCACCTCCGCCTTCTCGCGGTCCGCGACTCGCAATGATCATTCCCTGATTATTACTGACCTCGACTTCTTTCAGTTTCCAGACTTTGCCCTCGCGCTGACAATAACTGGGCTCGTCTTCGAGCAGGAGGACGTGATTCTCGGCAGGTGCCGAACCGGTGCCGGCGTTACCTGCTTTCTTCGTTCGGTTGTTGGTGGGCAGTACAGGTACGGCCGAAATCTTTGGGTCCGGCGGAAGAAAGGCCCGGACATGCAGCATCGTGCCGAGGGGGATATCGCGGAGATCAGCCGGTGCGCCGTGATACCGAACGATACCGTAGGGAAGCATTGCGAAGGGCGATGGGCTGATGAACCGAAATTTGCCCTCGGTCTGTATACGAATGCTGCCGCGGCGGTTGGCATGGTCCACGAACAGCAGTTCGCCCCGGTAGGAATGCGCCTTTTCGAGAGGCGGAAATTCCCCGGCCTCGGGTCGGAAGGGTTCATTGTTGGCGGTGGCGGTGTTTGTAAGCAGGAACATTGCAGCGCCGAGACTCAACCTGCAGAGCTGCCTGCGCGACGTACGACGGACATCCTGTCCGTCGAGAAGTCCGGGCTGACGGACAGGATGTCCGTCGTACATTTGGCTGTGGTTAATCCGCATATTTGATTTGCAACGATCGGTGGATCAGTATTTGGGGAAGATGGCCGGGGTCGGGAAACGGGCTTCGGGGTTGTTGCCGTCGCCGATGAATTCTTCGCGGGGAAGTCTGACATGGGGCCAGTTGCCGTTGCCCGGGCGGACGCGGACGACCCGGCCGGGGCGGATGCCTTCGGTAATGAGGTCGGTCTCAAATCGGATCTGGATACCACTGCTACCCAGGGGCACCTTTCCGTCTGTCTTTGTCACCTCGAGAATCCCCCCGCGCGAGGCCATGTGTTCGGGACCATAGTTGCCGCCCGCGTGCTTCAGGGTGTTTTCGACGCCATTCATCATGGCGGAGACATCCTTCTTGAAATCGGCATAGAGCGATTCGTCCATGCCGCCGAACAAAGTTGCGGTTACGGTGGCGTGGCCGAACTTGCCGTACTCGACGGCGTCGATCCAGGCGGGCATCCAGCGGCTGCGGATGAAAGCTTTGTGCGTTTCAATCTGGTTTTGGGCGGCACGCTGAATGGCAGCGTCGTCCAACCAGATGTCCGAGATATGAAAGCGAGTGAATACACCGTCTGGCGTGGGCTTCCAGGTAATCCCGAGTAGAACCGCCTGGCCGTCGAGGGATTTCTTTCCGCTGGCAGGCCAGATGCCTTCGGCGATCAGATCCTCGACTCCGAGGCGCTCGCGGCCACGCCAGATGCGGATGGCGGCGTCGAAGGTCAGCGTTTCCTCCTCAGCTTCTGTGTCTCCACCTTCCTCTGGTTCTCGGCTGGCGACGATCATCCCCTGGTTATTCTTGAGGTCCACTTCCTTCAGCTTCCAGACTTTGCCCGTGCGCTGACAGTGGCTGGGTTCGTCTTCAAGGAGAAGCACGTGGTTTTCGGCGGGGTAAATGCCAGCGCCACTGTAGCCAGAGTTCTTCTCTTTGTTGTTGACTGGCAGCACAGGAACGGAGGAAAGCTTTGGGTCTGGAGCGAGAAAGGCCCGGACGTGCAGCACTGTGCCAAGGGGGATGTCTCGGAGGTCCGCTGGCGCCCCGTGATAACGAACGATCCCGTACGGGAGCATGGCAAAGGGGTGCGGAGCATTTCGGAAATACTTGCCCGCCCCCTGCACCCGGATGCTGCCGCGACGGTTGGCATGATCCACGAAGACAAGTTCGCCCCGGTACGAGTGTGCCTTTTCGAGAGGCGGAAAATTTCCTGGCTTGGGGCGGAACGGCTCGTCGTCGGCGTTGACGGAAGCGCCGAAGAAGAACAAGGAAACGCCGACGCACAGCGCAGCGAGACACCGCAGAGACCTGGAAACCCGAAGCGTCAGCGAGGGATGAGACTCGACGAAGCCACCAGTCTTGAATCCCTCGCTTACGTTTCGGGCTGTAGCGGAACTCGTCAAGAGTTTCGGCCGAAAGTCTTGACGACTTCCGCTACCTGTGGCGCCATTCAACCGACAAGCCCTCACGCTTCGGGTTACCTTTGTCAGCACTCTCATACTTCGATTACCTTGTTGCTGTCACCAAACGCGTCGGCCTCTACACGCATTCGCTGCGCCATCAGGAGCAGCAGGTTGCTCATGTGGGCGTCCGAGTTCGCAGGTCGACTACAAAGGCGGTAGTGGTCGCCAGGCTTGTCGAGTGTGTAACCGTCGAAGTGCCCCTGATTGAAGTCGAGATGGCTGCCGTGCTTCAGGCCGAGGTCGCGGCCACCGGCGAGCACCAGCGGGAGGTTGGCGTTGCCGTGACTGTGGCCGTACGACATGCCGCTGCCAAACAGCGCCATCGTCGAGCCCAGCAGCGGCTTGCCGTTAAGATCCTTGGTCTCTTCGAGCCGCGAAAGGAAGTAGCCGAATTGCTCGATCGCGAACGTGTCGTAATTCGTGAGCTTCTCCATGTAGCCTTCATCACCACCGTGATGACTGAGCTGATGACGGGACTCGGTGATGCCGATTTCCGGAATGGCAAAGGCGTCTCCCTCGCCGCCGAGGCTGAAGGTGGCCACTCGCGTGACGTCCGTCTGAAAGGCGAGCACCATGAGGTCATAGACGGTGCGGAAATAGTCGCCCGCCTGAGTCTTTGGAATGTCGCGGTTGGTGCGTTTACGATCGGCATCGGAGATCTCAGGCAGCGGAGTATCGAGCCACGCATCGGCGCGCCGCGTGCGGATCTCGGCCTCACGAACCGAGGTGAGGTATTGATCGAGGCGTCCTTTGTCGGCAGCTCCCATCTTCTGCTCAAGCCGCCGCACTTCCGCGAGGTTGTCATCGAGCACGCTGGCTTTGCGGCGCAAGGCCCTCCGCTGAGCTTCGATGCCGCCTTTCGGTTCCTCGAACAGCGACGCGAAGATCTGGCTGCAACGGCGCATCGCGGGAAGCTGAACGCCGTCCGCGGTCCAGGCGAGCGAACCCTGTGTGAGGGCAATCTCCATCGAAGGGTAGCGGGTATGCCGCGCGGTGACTTCGGCCATCTTCTGGTCCACCGAGATGGTATTGCGACTCGAAGGGCCGATCTGTCCGCCGGTCAGGAAGATGTTGATGCAGTTGTGGTGGTGGCCGAGGCTTCCCGGATGATGCAGACCGCTGACAGGAGTGATCACCTCGCGATACTTCTCCAGAGGCTTAAGCGATCGTGAAAATTCATAGTCTTTGCCCGGCGTGGTGATCTGATAGTTCAGCGAATGAACGCCGTTGGCCAGATAGATGAAGGCACTGCGCCGAGGAGTCTCGGATGTACTTTCCGCCGCCCGCAATGGAACCATGCATTCCAAGAACGGAAGCGAGATGCAGGTGCCCATTGCACGGAGGGCATGGCGTCGGTCGATCAGCCAGGATTGGGAAAGAAAGTTGCTCATGGTTATTTCCTTTTATTGTTTCAGGGTAACCCGATGCGTAAGCGAGGGATCGAGGGAAGGCGTTTCCGATGTGTCCCTCGCTTACGCGTCGGGTTACCAAAGATTCTGAGTTAGCGTTTTCCTACGAGTTCGGAGAGGGCCACGGCACGCACGATGTCCCTGACCCGGTATTGGTGTTTCTTTGCTTCGTCGACAATCGCCTGGACGCCGTCCCGGTCATCGACGGTCAGCACGCGACGAAGTGCATAAGTGCAAAGGTGTTCGATGAAGGCTCGTGCAAACTCGTCACGGTCTTCGAGTAGCAGTTGTTTGAATTGATCCGAATCGGTGAACGGTCGGCCGTCCGGCATCACACCAGATGCATCAACCGTCGGATCTTCGCCGACACCCGCGGGAACGCGCTCGCGGGTACGCCACTGGCCGATGGCATCGTATTGGTCAAACGCCAGCCCCAATGGATCGATGTTGCGATGGCAGGCAGCGCAACTCGCGTTCTTCGCGTGAGCTTCAATTCGCTGACGGATGGTGATCTTGGTGCCCTTGGGCGGAATCGGTTCGATCGGATCCACATTCGCCGGAGGTGACGGCGGTGTCCGGTTGAAGATCGCTTCGCTGACCCAGACGCCGCGATGCACCGGACGGTGGCGCGTTCCGTCCGAGGTCAATCCGAGCACCGCGCCCATCGTGAGCAGACCGCCGCGATGGTCCTCGGGCTTGAGCGCGACGCGTTGGAAGCCGCCCGTCGCTGCTTCTGGTTTGGACGGGGGCTCCGGCAGTCCGTAGAAATCGCAGAGCCGAGCGTTGGCCATGGTCCAGTCGGAATCGAGGAATGCCTCGATGGGCAGGTTCTTTGCGAGCATCTCGCGGAAGTACTCGACCGGTTCCTCGCGCATGCTCGTCTCCAGCCAGTCGTCGTAGGTGGGGTAGAGCTTCTTGTCCGGCGGGAACATGCCCACGCGATGCAGCTGCAGCCACTGCCGCGAGAAGTCGTCGATGAAGCGGTTGATCCGGCTATCCGTCAACATCCGGTCCACTTGCTGCGCCAGTACGACGGACATCTTGTCCGTCTGGGTTTCGACGGACTGGAAGTCCGTCGTACAAAGGGCACCACTGCGTGCCGCCGCAAGAAGTTCGTCGTCGGGCATCGAACTCCAGAGGAAATACGACAGCCGCGAAGCGAGTTCCCAGTCAGTCAGACGTTCGCGGGCATCGGGTTCTCCCTCAACCAGATAGATGAAGTTTCTGGACGTCAGCACGCTCTGCAGCGTGAGTCGATAAGCATCGGTCGCCTTCTCACCCGCCTCGCGCTCGACGCGGTAAGTTTCCAGATAGTCCTTCAGCTCTTCCTTTTCCACCGGTCGTCGCCAAGCGCGCTGGGCGAAGCGTTGCAAGTGCTCGGCAACCACCTCGAGCGGCGCGTCATCGGGCGGCAGCACGCCATCACGCCGCGACTTTTCCGCCTCTGTGACCAGTGGCCCTTCCCACTCGATCCAATCGAGGAGCACCGTCGAGAAGATGCCGTTGCCTTTGTCATCGAACATCTGCGGAGCATTGGGGTTCAGCAGAAGCGTCTCGCTGCTGTGCGTGAACACGTAACCGCGTCCGAACGCATTGCGGAAGGCAGCGCCGCCTCTTCTGTCGATCACATCGGTGGCCACCACGGCGAAATGCAGCTGCGCCGGCATCTCCAGAAACACCTCGAACTCATAAACCTGCGGACTGTCTTCCGGTGCTGTGATGTCAAATTCGACAAGCCCATCGACGTTCTCCTCACTGGTCTTCATGCCAATACTCAAGTGGGCTGGCTGACCGCCGGGCGGACGGATTCCGCTGGCCTGCAGACGGAGTTTGTAAAGACCACTATGCTCGGGGCCCGTCTTTCCAAACCAGTTGGAGGAAAGTGCTTGCTGTACTCGACCGGGGAAGAGGAGGTAACGCAGTGGCCGCTTGATGCCGAACCGGTCAAGCGCCTCCTGCTGCTTTTCCCCGCCGCGATAAGCCAACTCCGCCGCCGTCTTGCGGACTTTGCGCGCGTCGCCAGACGTGGCGGGAAACGCCCGATCGAGCACGATGTCCGCCGCGCGGTAGTAGCGATCTACATGCGACGGCGAAAGTGAAAGCTGCGACCCGATTCGCTCATACCCGTGCCACAACGTGTCCTCGTTCAACTCTCCCGGTTTGGCCGGATCGTAGCGCACGCCAAGCAGATCGTAGACGGTATTCTGATATTCCTTCCGACTGAGCCGATAGTGCGATACGGCCGGCCGCGCCGCCATCCTCGCCGCTCGCCCTTCCTTCAACAGCGCGTCGAGTTTGGCGACGAACGCCGCGATCTCGTCCTGAGTCGGCTGCGGTTCATTTTCCGGAGGCATCTCGCCGCTGTTGAGCTTATCGAGCGCCTCTGCCCAGTGGTGCGAATCCACTCCCGCCTTGAAATCACGCGACAACCGGTCGATCCGAATATCGCCTTCCTCCTTCTGAGGACCATGACAGCGGACGCAGTGCTTTTTGAGAAAGGCTTCAAACGGTTCCGCCGCCGAAACGGACACCGCCCCGGATAGGAACACGAACACGACAAAACACGTAGAACCAGTGGCAAAACCTGTAGCGGAAGTCGTCAAGACTTTCGGCACTCGACAAAAACCGAAACTCTTGACGAGTTCCACTACCAAAAACAGGTTTTTGCAACTGGTTCTAGTGGATTTCGCCAAAAATCCCTGGGATGGGTGATGCATCTTGTCGGAATCCTTTACTGGGAAGTTCTGGGGAATTCCACTACTTGAGAACCTTAAATCACTCACGCCACAACCTCCTCAATGAAGTGTCCATGGACGTCGGTTAAGCGTCGCTCGAAACCATTGTGGTAGTAGCTGAGTCGCTTGTGATTCAATCCTAAGAGATGAAGGATCGTGGCGTGGAAGTCGTAGACCGTGCTGACATTCTCGACGGCCTTGTAGCCGAATTCGTCGGTTGTTCCGTACGTAAACGGTGCCTTCACACCAGCTCCCATCATCCAGGCCGTGAATCCGTCCGGATTGTGATCGCGTCCGCTGGCTCCTTTCTGAAAGGTTGGCATGCGTCCAAATTCGGTCATCCAAACGACCAACGTGTCCTTCAACAACCCACGCCGCTTCATATCTCGAAGCAGCGCCGCGCACGGTTGATCCAGAACTGGACCGTGTTTGCTGTATTGTTGCTGAAGCGATTTGTGTCCGTCCCAGTTGCTGACTCCCTCACCACCAGTTTGATAGGCGCCGTTGAACAGTTGCACGAAGCGAACGCCTTTTTCAATCAGCCGCCGCGCGAGGATGCAGTTTTTCGCAAACTGTGCCTTCAAGGTGTTTTGCGAATCGTCGGCTCCGTAATCGCGCAGGATGCTCTGTGGTTCGCTCGACAAGTCCGTGACTTCCGGAACGCTTAACTGCATTCGCGCTGCGAGTTGGTAACTGGAAATTCTTGCTGCCAGTTCGCTGTCGCCCGGGAACTTTTCGAGATGCCGCTGGTTCATCCTTTCCAAAAAGCTTCGCGTCGCCAGGTCCGTTTGGTTGCTGACACCGGATGGAATGTCGAGGTTGTCCAGCGGCTTGAGAGCGCTGAGTTGAGTTCCCTGAAAGGCTGCCGGCAGGAAACCGGGGCCCCAATTGTTGACGCTCGATTGCGGAGTGCCGCGTGGATCGGCGATCGCAACGTAGGCAGGCAGGTTTTCGTTCTCCGTTCCCAAAGCCCAAGTCGTCCACGCTCCCATGCTGGGGAAACCGTCGAGCGTGTACCCGGTCGACATGAAGTTTTCGCCCGGCCCGTGCGTATTGGTCTTTCCCGTCAACGAATGGATGAAGCACATGTCGTCGGCGAGTTCGCCAAGCTGCGGAACAAGTTCCGAAATCATCTTGCCGGACTCGCCACGCGGTTTAAATTCCCACGGGCTCTTCGTCAGCATTCCTTGTTGACCCTGGAACGTCACTAATGACTCAGCGCCCGGCATCGGTTGACCATGGCGTTTGACAAGTTCAGGTTTGTAATCAAACGTGTCGATTTGGCTGCAAGCACCCGCACAGAAGATCACCAGTACGTTCTTCGCCGCCGCTGGATGATGTGGGGCACGACTGGCGAACGGTCTTGCCGGATCAATGTCTGGCCGGATTGGTCCGGAATCAGCAAGCAACCGTTGTTCGTTCAACAAACTCGCCAGCGCAATGCTGCTCAGTCCGGTCGTTGCCCGAGACATGAAGTGTCGTCTATTTAGCAGTGGAGTCATGGAGTTTTCTGTTTTGGTTGGCGAGTGGCACGCGGCGAAGCCGCAAAGGTAACCCGACGCGTAAGCGAGGGACCGTCCCTCGCTTACGCGTCGGGTTTCCTCAGACTTATAATTTGCGCTGAAAAACATCTGCCGCTCGCCTCATATATGCCTACGGAATAAATACGAACTCATTTGCATTCAGTATCGCGCGGGTGAATTGCCCAATGCCTTCTTGTTTGATGAAATCTTTACTATCAGCCAACTCTTCGTCGGTTGGCGGACGCTGAAAACACAACTGCCAGGCTCGCGTAATCCGTTGCGGTATTGTTTCGGAATCCGCCTGTAAGCGTTTCGCAAACAGATCGGCTTGCTGCATGACGAATTGGCTGTTAAGCAGATTCAGTGCCTGTAGCGGTGTGGTGGAGCGACTGCGCCGCGGCACCACCATGCTCGCATCGGGACAATCAAAGGCGCCGAACACCTGCTCGCGTTCCTGTCGCACCTTCGTCATGTAAATCATCCGTCGCCAATCCGCTGGACCATACGTTTTCTTCGCGTGATAGTGACGCACGTTCTCCATCTGCACTTCAAACGGGCTGAATCCCGGACCGCCAGCATTTTGAAGGTCAAGCACTCCAGTGACGGCGAGAACAGAATCGCGAATCGCTTCGGCTTCCAAACGTCGCGGCGGAAATCGCCACAGCAGACGCGATGCCGCATCGACTCGCATGGCATCCGCATTGGGTCGATTGCTTTGACGCCAAGTGTCAGAATTCAGAATTAGTCGATGAATGTGCTTCAATGACCAATCATGCTCCATCAGTTCGCCGGCCAACCAGTCGAGCAACTCCGGGTGACTCGGCGGTGCGCCGTTGAGTCCGAAGTCGCTGGGCGTGTCGACGATGCCGGTGCCGAAGTGGAGTTGCCATAACCGGTTGACGATCACGCGAGCCGTGAAGGGATTGTCGTTGCTGGCGATCCAGTTTGCTAACGCCAGCCGACGTTCACGCTCGGCCGCGTTGGGCGACAGATTCAGCGAGGTGAAGACGTCGATCGCATTCGGGGGAACCTGCTCACGCTTCGCATCTGGCTCGCCACGGTACAGACGATGCGTCGGGCCGGGTTGCGAAAACTTACCCGCATAAACGACCACTCTCGATTTTTCGTGTTCTTTCTTGGCGTCGCGAGCTGTCTGCAAGCGCTTCAACCACGTCTCACCCTGCATCGCTTCCGCATCCGGAAACTTCGTGAACTGATATTCTGGCTCGGAAGGTTTGCCACCGGAAAAAGGTTTACGATCTGCCGACGACGCCAACAATTCCCATTGGCCAGCTTCCACAGCGGATTCGATGCGATACTCGATCGGCAACCGGTCGGCATACTGTCCGTTGCGATCACGGCCCCAGACGACGCGGTCGATGACGGTTGGTTCGGCGAGTTCGATTTGAACCCAACCGCCTTTCGCAGAATCGACAATCCAACTGCGATCATTGCCGTGACGTCCATCGTTGATGTGCAACAGTTTATGTTTCGGATGCACGAAGTCGCCGGACGATGTTGCTTTGGCACCACTGCTGGCCAGAGCAACGTTCCTTCCTTCCGCGTAAACTTCCAATTCATCAATACAGCCTTCGCCGCCAGTGGTTTTCTGAATTGTGAAGCGAATGAAGCGTACTTCTCGTTTCTCGCAGACTTCTTCGTTCTGCCTGGCGCTGACGGGCGGACGAGTTTTCGATGCATCTTCAACAATGAACTTCTTCAGCCTGTCAGTAAGTTCTGCGATTTCCGCATCAAGCGTCGCAATCTGCTGTTTGGTTTCCGGCGAAGGCGGCAGTGCGCGATCACCGTGCTGGACGCCAGCGAACACGGCTTGCATCGAGTAGTAATCGCGCTGGCTGATGGGATCGAACTTGTGATTGTGGCATCGCGCACAACCAGTGGTCAGCCCCAGAAATGCCGTGCCGGTGGTGTTGATCATGTCGTCCAGCTCGTTCATCCGCTGCATCTGGCCGAGCTTCGGATCTTGACCTTTCACGAGATCGTAAGGGCCGGCGACCAGAAAGCCTGTTCCGATCGGCGCCCCCAACGCGTCGCCAGCGAGTTGTTCGCGTACAAACTGATCGTAAGGTTTGTCTTCGTTCAGTGATTGAATGACCCAGTCGCGATAACGCCAAGCATTGGGGCGTTCGCGATTGGTTTCAAATCCGTTGGTTTCGCCAAAGCGAACCAAATCCAACCAAAACGTCGCCCATCTCTGGCCATAGTGGGGACTCACAAGAACGTCATCGACGAGTTTCCGCCAGGCATCATCGCCGTCATCACGAATGAAGGCTTCCACTTGCCCAGGCGTGGGTGGCAGGCCGTGCATCACCAGATAAAGTCGACGAATCAAAGTCCGGTGATCCGCTGCGGAAGAAAGCGAGAGACCTTCGTCACGAAGCCGCTGCAGAATGAAGTCATCGATTCCCGCCGCGCTGACCCTACCGTCCGCGTCGAACCTGCGAACAGGCTGAAACGCCCAGTGTGAAAGATCCGCCTGTTCCTCGGCGGGCCCGTATCGCTCGGGCGTCGGCGCGCCGCTGGCAATCCACGTTTCGATCAGCTTGACTTGTTCTGGCGACAGCGACTCGTCCGGTGGCATTTCTTTACCGACTTCTTCGTGGCGGATTAATTTCAATAAGTAACTCGCTTCCGGATTCTTCGGCACCACCGCCGGCTCACCCGAGTTGCCGCCGGAAATCATGTTCGCCAATCGATCCAGACGAAGTTGGCTTTCTTGCTGATTCGGCCCGTGACAATCGAAACAATTATCGCGCAAGATCGGTTCGATCTCAGTGACAAAATCGACCGCTCGAGCCGTGGAACTGGCAAGAACCAGAATGGCGACGAAAAAAAGAAAACGGTGAGTCACGCAAGAATCTCCCTGACTAAATGCCCGTGAACATCCGTCAGCCGTCGCTGGATTCCATTGTGATAGAACGTCAGCCGCGTGTGATCGACGCCCAGCAGATGCAGTGCTGTTGCGTGCAAGTCGTAGCTGTAGCTTGGATTCTCGACGGCCTTGTACCCGAGCTCATCGGTTGCCCCGTAACCGACTCCGCCTTTGATACCGCCGCCGGCAAGCCATGCCGTGAAAGCGCCCGCATTGTGGTCTCGGCCCTTTCCCCCGCCGCCCTGAGCGGCCGGCTGACGACCAAACTCCGTCGTGCAGATGACCAGCGTGTCGTCGAGCATGCCCCGTTGCTTCAAGTCTTTGAGCAGTGCCGAAGCGCCGGTATCCAGCACAGCTCCCCAATAGCCGTGATCGCGAGTCAGATCTTCATGACTGTCCCAGTTCGGGCGAATCTTCTTGGCCGTCGTGTTCTCGGCTCCACAATAGATCTGCACGAAACGCACGCCGCGCTGTACGAGTCGCCTGGCCAGTAAACACTGTCGGCCGAACGGGCCGATTTCGGCGTCGTCGATGTTGTAGAGTTGTCTTGTCGCGGCGGTCTCTTTGCTCAGGTCGGTCACTTCGGGCGCGCTGAGCTGCAGACGCGCCGCCATTTCATACGCCTTGATGCGGGCGTCGAGTTCACTGTCGCCACTGCGAGTTTCCCGATGCAGACGGTTGAGCTTCTGCAGAAAGTCCAGACCCGCCTGATCCGCTGCCGGCGTGACTTCCGAAACATCATCTGGTGGAAACAGGTCGGCGATGGGTTGTTTCGGATTCGTCGTATCAAGCGTTGTAGCCTGATGCTCAGCGGGTAGAAAGCCGGCTCCCCAGTTGATGATGCCGCCCGGCGGAAGTCCTCGCGGGTCCGGCAACACGACAAACGCTGGCAGGTCATCGGCTTCGCTGCCAAGTCCATACGTCACCCACGATCCCATGCTTGGGAAACCGGGCAGTGTGAATCCGGTGTTCATCATGAAGCACGCCGGGCCGTGCAACGCGGTCTTGCTGTGCATCGAGTAAATGAACGCCATGTCGTCGACGCAAGTGGCGAGCTTGGGAAACAGATCGCTCATCCACAACCCGGACTGCCCGTGCTGACGGAACTTCCAGTGACTACCGCGACAGCTGCCGGGCTTGGAAGCGAAGAACTGCAGTTTGCCGTCGGGATCAAACGGCGTTCCGTTTCGCTTTTCGAGTTCCGGCTTGTGATCGTAGGTGTCAACCTGGCTCATTCCTCCGGGACAGAAAATCTGGATAACGCGCCGAGCTTTCGGGGCATGATGCGCCCGTGATTCATAAGAGTCCTGCGCACGCCCTTCGCCGCTCAGCATCGCCGTCAGCGCGAGCCCGCCAAATCCGCCGCCGGCGGTTTGTAGAAACTGTCGTCGCGAGGTAGCGACACTCGTCAAGAGTTTCGGCGTGGTGCGCGGCCGAAAGTCTTGACGACTTTCGCTACGTTGGGGCATGGCCATTTCAATCGACATAAAGGAACTCATTGGAATTCAAAAGAGAACGGCACAAGGCGAATAGGCCCTGCTTGTTCACGAAATCCGTCGCGAGACGATCTTCCTCGGCGGACGGCTGTCGTCCGAAAGCTAAGGCAAAGGCTCGTTTAACTTGTACGCTCGCGTCTTTTCCCGCTTCTTTTTCCAGCCGCTGGGCAAAGTAGCGAGCCTGCCGGAGCATGAAGTCGTTGTTGTAAAGCGCAAGCGATTGCAAAGGCGTCGTGGTGGTAAGCCTCTTCGGAGTCAGGTTGGCTGGATCGGGACAATCGAGCGTTGTTAGAAAGCGGTCGGGTGTGGTGCGAACGATGTAGCGATAAATGCTGCGCCGCCAAAGTGCCGGCTCGTCGGCAGTCACGTAGGTATAAATCGGGGCGTAGGCATCCTGATATTTGAAATCTTCGAAACCAGGACCGCCGCGTTTGGGATTCAGCTTGCCGCTGACGAACAACACCGAATCGCGAATCGCCTCGGCTTCGATGCGGCGTGGATTCTGTCGCCAGAGCAGGCGGTTATCGGCGTCGATCTTTGAGGCGGCGTTGTCGTAGCGGAACTCGTCAAGAGTTTCGGCAGTGTTTTCAGTATGTGGCCGAAAGTCTTGACGACTTCCGCTACTGCCCGGCGGCTGGAAGCCACCGCTACTCACCTGCTTGTAAGTCTCGCTCGTGACGATCAGCCGATGCATGGCCTTGAGCGACCAGTTCCGCTTCGCCAGTTCATCCGCGAGCCAGTCGAGCAACTCCGGATGCGAAGGCCGACCCCCGCCGTATCCGAAATCGCTAGGCGTATTGACCAACCCGGTACCAAAGTGCCATTGCCACAGACGATTGACGATGACTCGACGGACGAGCGGGTTGTCCGGATGCGTAATCCAGCGGGCCAATCCCGCTCGCCGTTCTCCTTCACTGGTTTCTAACGTTCCCAATCCGGAATCGAGCATCGCCAACGACGAGATTGCTGCGGGAGTCAGCGCGTCACCGCTCGGAGATTCCGGATTGCCGCGCGTCAGCAGTTTCACTTCCGGAACGGACTTCTCCGCGACGACTCCATAGAAACGCGGCGGCGGGCCGAGCGTCTCAAGATCTTTCTCAATCTGCTCGCGCTGAGTTCTGATTTCAGCGAGTCGCTTGCGTGCTTCGCTCGTTAGCGTTGGTGGAGACGCCAGTTTCACTCGCGGATCGCCAAAGCCAATCTGATCCATGCCGTAGCCGTTGCCGCCATCGGTCGAAACGAGCGTGAGAAAGCGAGCCGACGCGGGCAGTTCAACATCAATCTTTTGTAAACCATCAGCACGTCGCAGCTTTGGGAACTCGGCGACTTTGCGACCATCCACGAACACCCACGCGTCGGCAAAGTTGTTTCCCGCCGCGCCGAAGTACCCGAGTTTGGCCGTGAAACGCAACGTAGCCTGACTCTCCGAGTCGGGCGTTTCAGAATTCGACTCAGAGAGTCGAGCTACTTTGCGCATCGCCGCCAGATCAAACGTGATCCCGGCATTTGCGTGCAGTCCCAACAGACTGTGGCCGTCTCTTGTGAAGTCAATTCCGTCCAGTTCAGGAGAATGCTGACTGGCGACCGGGCCATTGCGAATCATGTCCCACGCGTTGCCTGAGGTCTTTGGCAACCCCGTGACGGTAACGCCCGTCGAACTGACCGGAATCTCTGCCTTACCTTTGTCTCCGTCCGGTACGAACACACCATCGACGAACTCGAACGCGGACGACGAAAATGTGTTTGTCACCACATTGCCAAGGTTGCCGAAGTCTCGGGTTTGCACCTTGGCGTTGCGTGGGTCGATGGCATTGCGATACGTCCCCGTGCCAAGTCCGTTTCCGCCGCCAACAATGTCCGCAAGATTCAGTCCCTCGCCTTCAAGCCGCCCTTTCTCAAAATCGAGTCTGTTACGTCGAGCGATCAGTTCCTGTTTCTGTGCCTCGTACTGTTTGAGAGCCGCATCACTGACCACTCGATCTTCACGTTTGACTCCCGCAAACACGGTTCGCAACTGGTAATACTCCCGCTGGGAGATCGGATCGAGCTTGTGGTCGTGACACCTTGCGCAATTGATGGTCATCGCCATCGTGGCGGTCATGACCTGTGTTGCCATATCGTCCAGATCGAGTGACCTCGCAGACCGGCGAAGCACGGGGCTTCTTGTCTCCACTTGCCCGACAAAGTCCCAAGGACCAGCCGAGAGAAACCCAGTCGCTATCACGGCCTGTTCGTTGTCCGGCCAGAGGACGTCGCCGGCGATTTGTTCCTGCAGAAATCGGTCGTACGGTTTGTCTTCATTCAAAGCGCGGATCACATAGTCGCGATAACGCCACGCATTATCTCGCCGTTTGTCACGTTCAAAGCCGTGCGTGTCGGCGTAGTGAGCAATATCCAGCCAGTGTCGGGCAAAGCGTTCGCCGTAATGCGGAGAATCCAACATCCGATCGACGAGCTTTTCATAAGCCTTCGGATCAGCGTCTTCGACAAACGCTTCGACTGCTTCCGGTGTCGGCGGCAACCCGTGGAGGTCGAATGACAAACGTCGAATGAGTGCCCGTCGATCGGCACACGGACTTGGCTTCAGGTTTTGCTCGGCGAGTTTCGTCCAAATGAATTCGTCGATGGTCTTAGCCTGACTCTCGGAGTCGGGTGATTGCTTGGAACGCGAACCAGAGTGCCGAGCGACTTTCAGCGGTTGATAGGCCCACCACGATGCATCCGCCTTTGCCTTCTCTTTGACGACAACGCCATCGGGCCACTTTGCCCCCTGGCCAATCCATTGCCGCAGCAAGTCCACCTCCGTGTCGGAGAGCGGTTTCGCCTCTTTCGGCATGGCCGGCGGCTCGCCATCCTGCGATGTGACCAATTCAATCAGGTAGCTGTCGTCCGGATCCCCCGCGATGACGTAGTCGTTCGACTTCAGGTCATCGAAAGTTGCCAGCGACATATCGCCTTTGTTGTTCCCCGGCGAATGACAGCGAACGCAATGCTGCTCAAAGATCGGCGCGATCTGCTTGCGAAAATCAACCGGCTCGTCAGCCGCCATCGCGGAGCAACACAGGCTCATCAACCACACGCTGCCGAACCAGAACACTATAAGTGCGCTCGGGGTAGCGTTAGCATCTGCGCCGCTCCCAGGGATGTTCTGTCTGCTCATGGCGTGTTGCTCGCTAAACGATCGAGCACGACTTGCATGTGCTGCCGCATGGCGCTGGCCGCCGCATCGGGGTCATGGTTGCGAATCGCCCGGAGAATCGCCTTGTGCAGTTTGCGCCCCAACGCGTTCTCGCGTTGCGATGGCGTGGTGCAGACCATCTGAGTCAAGATAAACTCATAGATCACCTCGATCATGTTCTGCATCAGCGGATTGCCCGCGATGTCGATCAACTTGCGATGAAAGCGAAAGTCCACTTCCAGCGCTTCGGGATACGGCAAGTCCTCATCGTCAAGCTGCTTCAACAAGGCAGCCAGTTCGGCGACGTCGTCGTCGCTGGCCAGTTCCGCAGCTTGTCGCGCGGCCTGCACTTCGATCGCCGTCCGCAACTCTGCATAAGAGCGAAGTTCCTGCGGCGAGATGGTCACCGCCGATCGCAACAGCCGCACGCAGTTGGCCAGGCTGGTCCGGTTCCCGACAAAGGTGCCGCGTCCACGTTGAATGTCGACCAGCCCCATGCTCTGCAACCGAGCCAGCGCCTCGCGCAGCACCGGTCGACTCACCTTGAGCTGCTCGACCAATTCATGCTCACCGGGTAGCCGCTCCCCCGCGGACAGGTTCTGCTCTTTGATGACGCGGGCGATCCGCTGGACCACCAAGTCCGCCGTCGTCTGCCGCTCAATGGCTTCGATCTGCATGAAATCCTCGATTTGCACGTGTCAACATGTCAGACATGTTAACTGGAGCCACATCCGAGGGTCAAGAAACGCGTCCTTCCTAGCGCATTGAGGAAAGATCACTGGCTGCCGGCGATCACGAGCTGTTTCCTTCGCGGTTGGTTCACCTGGATTTCAGTTCCAAGGCTCGGACCGTGGGGCGAGTGAGAGAGTCTTCACGAAGACCGTTGCTTCCGCTGTACTCCTTTTCATCTGCGGAATTTGCCCTACCGGCCAGTTCGCTCTTCGAACGTCCTTCTTCGGCCAAGCTGGCCGGTCAATAAACGCCGTGTTTCGGGTGTTTTTAAGAATCGTTAACACACGCTTATGAACGCTAATTTCTCGAATTCATTTGTCAGCGTTTATCAGTGTTCAATAGCGGTTCGTCCCTTGGGTTGCGGCGTGAGGAAGCGGTCTTTTTCATGGCTTCTTTTTCCGTTTTTCCAGCATACGCCGCATGCGCTCCTGTTTCTTCTTCAGAGCCTCTCGCGTGACAGGCAGGGGTAAGAAATCTGTATCCGCGGTCACTGGCTCGTCATCGGGAATCTCCTACCAGACATCGCGGGGACTTCCAACATCAGTTCTCCGGGATTCGCGTTTTGTAATCCGCTCCCGACCAACTGGCCAAGACCGACCGCTGCCACGCTTCGAGTTCCCCCTTCATGGCGGCGACCCGTTTGACGTTGGTCGCGCCCAGGTCGTTCTCCTCCATCGGATCGTTGACGAGTTGATACAGCTCGAAGATGACCTTTCCATTCTCTTCGATTCGATGCATCTTCCACGGCCAGGCGTTCCAAGCAGCGTGACCGCGCATCGCGTCGGCCCCGAAGCTGGGAAACGCCTGTACGTTTTTGAGGATCCGCTGGGGATGCGGATTCGGTTGTCCGGATTGCTTGGCCTCCAGCAGTGCTTTGATGATCCGGTCACTCCATGTGCCTTGGCCCGGAGTATGGCCATGCCAGAATCCCATCGGCGGCCGCTCAGTTCGATGGCCGGCAATCACCGGCGCGAGGTCGATGCCGTCGAGCCGCGGTTGATGGTCGACCGTGGCCCCGGCAATGGCAACGAGCGTTGGATAGAGATCGGACGCGAAGGCTGGCGTGTCGATTGTCTTGGCCGTGTATTGACTCGGCCATTCCATGACGGCGGGAACACGTAAGCCGCCTTCATAGATACTGCCTTTTTTGGCTCGACCTCCGGAAGACTCTGCGACCAGGCCGCCGTTGTCGCTGCAATAAAACAACAGGGTGTTCTCCGCGATGCCGAGCTTGCGCAGACTCTGCCGCAGTTTTCCGATCTGCTGATCCAACAGCGTAATCTCGCGGAAGTAACCGGGCTTCTTGGTGGTCTCGTCATTGTAAAGCGTTGCCGCATTCGGCATGTCTTGGGGAAGTTCTTGCTGTGGATCGTGAGGCGACGGAAACCAGGTCACGGCAAAGATTGGCTTGTCGCCCTTAGCGTGCCTGTTCAAAAAGGCAATCGTCGCGTCCATGCTGATGACCGTGCCGGGGCCTTTGAGATGTTCGTAGTTTCCGTTGCGGCTCAAATACGGATCGTTGTCGAAGAAGTTCAGCCCCGAGAGCCATTCGTCAAATCCCGCCCCACCTGGACTGGTTGGACTCTCAGGCTGGACCGAACCGATGTGCCATTTGCCGAAATGTCCGGTGACGTAACCAGCGCTTTTGAGAGCTTCGGCAATGGTGGTTTCATGAGGCCGCAAGTAGTGGCCGTGATTCGGCACGTTGACACGGAACGGGTGCCGCCCAGTCATCACGCTGGCGCGAGTCGGCGAACACACCGGCGCGCTGGCATAGAAACGGTTGAAAACCACCCCATCCTTTGCCATGGCATC
>JAHELS010000466.1 GCA_024644085.1 Rhodopirellula sp. | reverse complement strand
ACCAACAATTCCGCTCCAAACTCGCAAAGCTTTTCGACGCTCTGGGAAAGATTTTTCGCGACCGCGGGTGAAAGCAACGTGCCGGGTGATGTTGCCTCGAACTTGTCTTTCACCGCGGCAACAAAATCATCCGACTCTGAATCCTTCAACAGCATCACCACTCCGGGGTTGGTGCAAAACTGGCCTGTTCCCATCAGCACGCTGGTGAGGAATTCGGACACAATTTCATCCGATCGTTCGGCCAGGGCCCCCGGTGTGATGACAACCGGATTGACGCTTGAGAGTTCGAGGTAAATCGGTTTGCCGGCCCGATCGGCGGCCGCTTTGAGCGCCAGACCGGCCGAGCGGCTGCCGGTGTATCCGGTTGCCCCGACGCGCGGATCGGATACCAGCCGTTCACCGTCGGCGTGTGAAGTGCGATACAAGAGTTGGACGGTGGCCGCCGGTAGGCCAGATTCCTTGAGGGCTTCGGCGGCTTGTTCGGCAAACAACCGAGTCGTTTCGGGATGCGAACTGTTGGCCTTGCCGATGACCGGATTGCCCGACGCGATCGCTGCGGCAAAATCGCCTCCGGAGACACTGCCAAACGCGAACGGAAAATTGTTGGGACCGAACACGCAGATCGGTCCGAGCGATTCGTAGCAGGACCGAATCCCCGCTTTCGTGTCGATTGTCGGCAATGCCCAGCTGCCCGATCGGCAAGCCTCGGCCGCCGCGCGAAGTTGGTTGCTGGTCCGAGGCAATTCAACGTCCGCCAAACGCGGGCTTTTTGCCAAACCCGTTTCCGCGAACGCAGCTTCAACCAATGAGTCTTTCGCCGCGTCGATGCGATCGGCGTATCGTTCGAGAAACTCGGCGATTTTCGCAGAAGGGATTTCCCGCAGCTGACGCGCCGCGTCGGCCGCGGCGTCGAGCGCCGCATCGCAGTCATCCCAGCTGCTGACCGGGAACTCGGCCGGCAACGTTTCGTTCTTGCTGGGATCGGTCGCCCGAAAGGTGGACTCGTACGACGCATCGCGCCAGTGTCCGGCAACGAGAACGCGGCGGACAGTAGATGTTGCAGTCGACATGAAAGTACCTTTTCTATGATTGAACGATTGGATTCGACAAAGTTCCGATACCGTTGATCGAGATATGGACGATGTCGTCTGGATGAAGCGTAAACTCTGTGGTCGGTACGATTCCGGTTCCGGTCATCAAGAACGCACCGGAGGGAAAACTGTTGTCTCGACCGAGCCAACCGACAAGGTCCTCGAACGACCGCGCCATGTGCGCCGCCGAAGTTTGCTGGTCAAAAACGATTTCGCCGCCGCGGTCGATTTTCAGATCGACACCGATATCGGCCGGCGGCGGCAACGAGTCGTACAGTGTGATCCACGGTCCGAGTCCCGCACACTGGTCGTAACACTTGGCTTGCGGAAGGTAGAGCGGATTCTCGCCTTCGATGTCGCGTGAACTCATGTCGTTTCCGACTGTGAGTCCCACGATTCGCATCTCGGGACTTAGCACGAGGGTGATTTCGGGTTCGGGCACATTCCAGGTCGCATCGCTGCGGATTCGCAACGGCTCGAGGTGGCCGCTGACACGATGGGGTGTCGCCTTAAAAAACAGTTCGGGGCGATCCGCTTTGTAAACGCGGTCGTAACAGGAGGCGGCGGCTTCCGATTCCTCCATGCGGGCGGTTTGACTGCGTTTGTAGGTCACCCCCGCTGCCCAGACCTCCTGGTTATCGATCGGCGGCAACCACCGAATCGATTGGCTGATTTCAAGCGGCGAATCCTCCTCGAGTGATCGAATCACCTCGATGGGCGAGGCCTCGGCTAACACTTCGCCGAGGTTGGCGTAGGAGCCGAGCTGGAGGGGGACAAGATGCCCCTGATCGACTCGCGCGACCCGAACCGAGTCGGTGTCATCGATGAATTTTGTTACGTTCATGGGGCTCAAGGATATCGAAAAGTAGGCGACTCGACGAGGATTCCAGCGGAGAGGCTTGATGAGCGATCCCAATTCACAGGGCAACCCAGCGGTAAAATCCGGCGCACGACAGTTGTGGGGCGCCGTATTGCTGTTGGCCGTGGCGATTGGACTGTTTTTTCTGTTTCGAGGTCGCGAAAACGGCGGCGTGGGGGGAGGCGGCGATGATGGCGGCGAAAAAGTTACCGAGGAGCGTCTGGAACTGACGCGAACGGCACTTGCCGCCACCGAAAACCTTGAGATTGCCGAAGCGAATGACGCCTGGGAAAGTCTTTATGAGAAAAACTCCGAAGATTCATCCCTCGCGCTGAATCGCTCCATCAATCGGGTCCTGGGCGTGGACCAGCTTGCAGCGCAGGCGACCAACGCATCACTTGATGACGAGGAAAAGAAAGCGGCCCGAGCGAAGCTTCCCGATGCAATTTCGGCGGCGCGCACTGCGATCGACGATTTGGCATCCATCACGGACGACGTCGTGACACCGATGTGGTTACGCACTCGCGTCGACCTGCTCGAAGCGTCGTTGCTTCCCGGTTCGATGACCAATTCGCTTCGCAAGGAGATCTATCAGCGATTATCGGCGGCGATCACGGGCGAAGCGGGCCGCGACCCCA
>JAHELS010000465.1 GCA_024644085.1 Rhodopirellula sp. | reverse complement strand
CGGCATCAACGCTCAGCGACACGGCGACAGCACCGGCGTGGTGAAGGCGTTGCAGGCATGAAGGGGCCGACGTTACCGATGATCCGTGTGCTGTGCACCCTGTGTCTCAGCGTCCTTTGTCTCCGTGTCAGCACTGTTTTCGCGGAAGAACGCCCCAACGTCGTCTGGTTCGTGATCGACGACATGTCAGCAAACTTCTCATGCTACGGCGAGAAGACGATTCAGACGCCGCATGTGGATCGACTGGCAAAGGACGGCCTGCGATTCACGCGTGCCTATGCAACGTCGCCGGTTTGTTCGACATTTCGGTCGGCCCTGATCACGGGGATGTATCAAACAACGATCTGGGCTCATCACCACCGTAGCGGACGCGGCGAGCATCGGATTACGTTGCCGGACGGTGTCCGCCCTGTTCCATTGCTCTTTCAGAAGGCGGGTTACTACACCTGTATCGGGAGCGGACTGCAGGATCTTGACTACCGAAGCCAACCCTTCAGTTCACGCACACGGAGCAGACTCGGAAAGACTGACTACAACTTCGACTGGGATACTTCGATCTACGATAGCCATGACTGGGCAGGCCGGAAGAACGACCAGCCCTTCTTTATGCAGGTGCAGCTCAACGGCGGCAAGCTGCGTGGCGCATCGTTGGCTCAATACGGAAAGCTCGACGAACAGGTCAAAGATATCTTCGGCAACGTCACGGAGCCGGACAGTGTCACACTGCCGCCCTATTACCCTCGTGATCCTGTTCTCTTGAAAGACTGGTCGACTTATTTGGACACCGTGCGGATAACCGACCGCCACGTCGGCCTGGTCATGAAGCGTCTGAAAGAAGAAAGACTTCTGGATAACACGCTTATCGTTTTCTTTACGGACCACGGGATCAGCCATGCCCGCGGCAAGCAGTTCCTCTACGACGAGGGCACGCATATTCCGCTGATCGTTCGCGGTCCGGGGATTCAAAGTGGCGCTACGCGGACGGATCTGGTCGAGCACATAGACATTGCCGCGCTCTCGCTCGCAGCAGCTGGGATTGAAATCCCCGCAGCGATGCAGGGGCAAAACCTCCTCGCTCGGAATTACCAACCGAAACAGGCCGTCTTCGCGGCGCGTGACCGCTGTGGAGAGGCGGCAGATCGCATTCGCTCGGTGCGCACCGAGCGTTATCTCTACATCCGAAACTTCTACCCACAGCGCCCGCACTTGATGCCGAGCAACTACAAAGACGGCAAGCTCATCATCAAACGATTGCGCGAGCTGCATGCTCGGGACGCACTCAGTTCCGTGGCGGAGAAGCTTCTATTTGCCCCGACGCGAGCAGCCGAGGAACTCTACCTCTACCGCGAGGACCGTTGGCAAACAAACAATCTGGCTGAAGCTCCCGACCACGCCGCTGCAATTGCACGACACCGCCAGAATCTGGACGAGTGGATCGAGAGCACCGGTGACCCCGGCCCCGAAACGTCGGAAATCTACAAGTTGGAAACCGAAGACCAAATGCAATCGACAAGAAACCAAGCCGCACGCGAGGCCTATCGCAAGAACGCTGAACTCTACAAACGTTGGGCCCGCGAAGGAAAATAGCTGGACGCGGCGGCCGCGCGTATGTCAGGAAGGAATTGCTGCCGTAACCGACTCATTTAGGCTACGACGACAACCTCGAAATCACAAAATGAAACATCTTCTATTCACAACCTGCATGGTAATGCTCTGGCTCTGCTCACTTACCCAAGCTGGTCCGCCAGAAGCGCGCCTTCCAGAAAAACACCGGGCGTTCTTCAAGTCACACTGCTACGACTGTCACGACTCGAAAACGCAGGAAGGCAAAGTCGATCTGGAAACTCTGTCGTTCCGCATTACCACACTCGAACAGGCGGAACTCTGGCAGAAGGTTCTGGGTGCGTTGAACGCTGGTGAAATGCCGCCGGAAGATTCCGAGCAGCCGGGCAGCACCGAGAAGGCGGACTTCCTGGATGACCTCGCTCGGACAATGGTCACTGCGCGGCAGGCTCTGTCGGATTCAGGCGGCAAGATCACGATGCGACGGCTTAACCGGCGTGAGTACGGTAACACCATCGAGCAGTTGACCGGCGTCAAAGTCGATGTTGGCTCGCTGCCCACCGACGGCGGTTCGGGGACCTTTGATACCGTGGGGGCATCGCAGTTCATCTCCAGCGATCAGTTCGAGCAGTATCTCAAGCTGGGGCGTCAGGCCATTGATGAAGCCTTCGAACGTCACGCTACTCCGAAGCAACCGTCCCGCGTCTTCCGCGTTGAGCCGGAAAAGACGGTCAACGTAAAGAACGTGGAAATTATCAAGAGATTGGAAGACACCTATAAGGAGAAATGGCTCCCGTGGAAAGAAGGGGTCGACAAGGCAGCCGAGGCTGCTGAGAACCAGGAAATTGTGGCCGCCCTTCGCAAGAAGCACCCGGATTATGATTCCAATCCTGTTCTCAAGTATCAAAAGGCTGATCTTCTGAAAGGAGCACCCGATCCTCGCGACTATGGCGGCAGCGATCCAATCAATGCCGTTGCCGCCTTATACAGCCCATATCGGCGATATCACAGCTACATGAAGCACTACGCTGAGCTT
>JAHELS010000464.1 GCA_024644085.1 Rhodopirellula sp. | reverse complement strand
AAAGCCTTTGATCACCCACCATCGCACTCCAATATGGAACCGGGACTCACCGAGCAGTACGACTCCCCCTGGCGTGGCCGCGCGAAGCGTGATTGGGCTGGGCGGCGTTCCGTGGACCCCGCGTTCGCCATGCGGTCGAGGTGCGGGGTTTCGCAAAAAGTGCTGCCATGAATACCGAGATCCCCGTACCCCCAATCGTCGGCAAAGATGAAAACGATATTCGGCTTCTCTGGTTCAGCAGCGTGCAAGCTGGCCGGCACCAGCAAGATGATAACGAGCGACAGATGAAACACTGATTTGCATAGATTCAGTGAAAGAGGCGGATTGGATTCATCCGTGTCGATCTGTGTTTCATCCGTGGCCCTACTCGAATTCATATTCATTGCCGGTATCTCATTCGCGGGTCATCAGGTCACTGACCGTTACCTGTTAAACGATGCCTTTGAGTTTGAAATCTTCGTTCTCGGTGGCTCTGAGAATCGCTTCGACGGTCGGTTATTCGGCGGCGATCTGCAATGTATGTGCGATTGGACGGAGCGTTTATTCGTTCTCGAGTTTCAGTTTTCCGACTTGTACGGCAGCACCCATGTTAGCGATGCCCGGACCGACGTAATTCTTTCCGAACGGCAGGATCATCGGTTCTTCCCAGGGGCGATGAGGAACCATCGCGGCGATTTCGTCGAGTCGGTCGATGATGTCATCCGGCAAAGGCCCTTTTGCCGCGGCCGCGACACTGGCTTTCAGGTGTTCGGTGGTCTTGCAGCCGATTGGAATCGTCGAGACCGCGGGATGCGACAGCACGAACCGCAGACACATTTCGAATGCCGGCATTCCGGCTTGATCGAGAAGATCGTAATACGCCAGCAGTTGTTGCTGACGCGCTTCTGCCAGCCAGATTGGTTTTGCGCGAACCTCGATGTCGGCTCGGCGAGTCAGAAAACCCTGGCCAAACGCCGAACCCAGAACGATGCCCATGTCGTGTTCAACAGCGGCCGGAATGACCGACTCAGCCGCTTCGCGAAACAGCACGTTGAAGTTGAACGCGGTCAGGACAACGTCGAAGTGATTGCTTTGGACAAGCGAAGTCATCTCGGTTACTGTCGTTCCGGCCAGGCCGGTGTAGCGAATCTTGCCGGCGGCCTTCAGTTCGTCCATCAGTTCCAGTGCCGGGCCGTCCAGCGGATCGTAGCTGGTCCACCACCGGTACTGCTGCGGCCGGTCAGGTTCGTGAACCATCAAGATATCGATGTGATCGCGACCGAGGAGCCGCAGGCTTTCGTCGACTGAATGACGCAGGCCGTCGATATCCTGTGGATCGAACGGCTGAGGTCGTCCGCCAAGTTTCGTCGTGACGATCAATGGCGCGTCGATTCCTGCAATCGCTTCACCGACCGTCTTTTCGCTGTCGGCATAAGCCGGAGCGGTGTCGATTGCGTTGACGCCCAGGTCGATCGCCCCGCGCATGATGCGCTGAGTTTCAGCGACTCCTCCGGCCAGCGACGACGTGTAGAGACCGCCGATTGAAAGAACGCTGATTTCGAGATCCGTGCGACCAAGTCGTCTTGTTTCCATGTGTTGTTTTTCCTTGGTGTCTATCGCCTGTCATGCCGTTGAAAACGCCGCTCCTGGTAACCCGACGCGCAAGTTTTAAGGTAGCCCCGGAAAAAACCAACGGGACGCAAAGCCGATCTGGTCTGGGGCTGACGCCCCCGATAGTTTCTCCGCAGCTGGTTTTCCCATCGTGTTCATCCAATCGTTGTGCGAACTGACCTCACTATTCTTATAGCGCGACTTCACGTATGCGAGGAATGAATCAGCACGGAAACAGTCCATGTAAATCCTCGGTCACGCTTCAGTTACCTTTTTCAACGACCTGCTATTCTAAGATCCAGTAGAGAATAACTACGACGGCGATGAGGGGGCGCGTAAGCTTGACTGAACCGCATCCCCCGCCGCGCGAGTTTTTCCAGGTTCGGCGTCCGGTAGAAGTCGCTTTTAGAGCCAGGAATCTCCGGGTGCATTCGCACGGAAGTCCCGTTCCAACCCTGATCATCGGCCAGAATAAAGATGATATTCGGCCGAACCTCCTCCGAGGCGAAAACGACGCGTGGTGCCAACAGGAAGAGCATCCACAACATTTTGCAAGTGCACGATGACGGCGTTGCCCTGCTTATCTTTGCGGCGTCTGATCGGTCGACCTGCAAAGGGGGCGCCGAGCTTGAACGATCTTCGTACTACGCTGGACCCAGAGAAGAAAAATGCGGCCGAGAGGACTCGAACCTCCACGGGATTATCTCCCACTAGGCCCTCAACCTAGCGCGTCTGCCAGTTCCGCCACGGCCGCTTTTGTTCGCCTTTTGGGTCGGTTCCAGAGCGCAAAAGTTTCTCAGATTCCTTCTCGACGTCAACGCCCCACGGCCCACCGGAGAGTCCGGCGCTACGCGGGCATGGCGCGGATGTACCGGTTGGTCCCGTTGATGCGGTAAGGGAGCCGTAACAAATTCTTCGCGATCACCTCGGCAAACCTTCCCGATGAAACTTCTTGAACTCCAATCCACTTTGCACAAGGAAGTGCCGTTATGACAAGGAAACTCCCTCTTTTCGTTGC
>JAHELS010000037.1 GCA_024644085.1 Rhodopirellula sp. | reverse complement strand
GGCGTGGTCCAGCGAACTCGACAACGTCTGACCGAGGGTGCGGCTAGCTCGCTGAGCGGGTTGCTCGGCGGCGGCGATAGCGAGCTGACGGCGAAAAAGGTCTACCAGGCCGCCGTTGACGACGACAAGCTCGCCCTGGAAATCGTGGATGAAACGGCCCGTTGGCTGGGCATTGGGATCACAACGCTCGTGCATACGCTCGATCCCGGATCGGTCGTTCTTGGGGGAGCAATGAACTTTGGCGGCGCCGAGTCGCCAATCGGAAAGCGGTTTTTGGATGGAATCTCCCAAGAGTTCCGCGATCGCACCTTCGAGAATGTCTATCGCGGGACGACAATCAAATTTGCGACACTCGGTGGCCATGCCGGCTACCTCGGCGTCGCGGGCTACGCCAGAAAAGAAAGCCAACGCGTTTAGTTGTCGCTCGCCAGAGGACACAAGCCACGCCCGACCCGTTGCGGCGATGGATCCTTGATCGATTGCCGAGAATCAACAGACCATGTCATCGAATATCCGTAACTTTTGTATCATCGCCCACATCGACCACGGCAAGAGCACGCTTGCCGACCGGTTGCTTGAGACGACCGGAACGGTGACCCGACGCGACATGAAAGAACAGGTCCTGGACGACCTGGATCTTGAAAGGGAACGCGGAATCACGATCAAGGCGCGGGCCGTGGCGATGAAGTTCAAGAGTGCCGGCAAAGAATACGAATTAAACCTGATCGATACCCCGGGCCACGTCGATTTCCAATACGAGGTCTCCCGTTCGCTGGCGTGCTGTGAAGGCGCTCTGTTGTTGGTCGATGCGTTCCAGGGGGTCGAAGCCCAAACGGTCGCCAATGCGTATGCTGCGATGGAACATGATCTGCAAATCGTGCCGGTGATCAATAAGATTGACTTGATGCATGCGCGGCCGGACGAAGTTGCCGAAGAGATGATGAACTCGCTAGGCACCGACCCCGACGAGTGCGTGCGGGTGAGCGCGAAAACGGGTGAAGGTGTCGAGGCGCTGCTTGATGCAATTATCGAGCGGGTCCCACCCCCGAAGGGCGATTCAAACGCGACGCTGCAGGCGATGGTCTTCGATTCGAACTACGATGACTACCGCGGCGCGATCACGTACGTGCGGGTTATGCAAGGCACAGTGCGCAAGGGTCAAAAGATTCAATTTCTGCGTGCCAAAACGCAGCATGAAGTGGTGGAGCTCGGCCGATTCGTGCCTCAGCGGCAAGCCTGCAACGAACTCAAAGCGGGCCAGGTCGGCTACTTGATCTGCAATATCAAAAGTCTCGGCGACGTCCACATTGGCGACACGGTCAGCATCACCGGCGACGGCGCAGCCCAGCCGCTACCGGGATACGCGAGGCCCAAGCGAATGGTTTACTGCGGGTTGTTCCCGAGCGACGGCCAGGACTTTACGGAGCTGCGCGACGCCTTGGAACGTCTGGCCATCAACGATCCGAGTTTCGAATTTGAACCGGAAACCAGCGACGCACTCGGATTTGGGTTCCGCTGTGGGTTTCTTGGACTGCTGCATATGGAGATCATCCAGCAACGTTTGGAAAACGAAGCCGACATCGATCTCGTGCAGACGGCACCCAATGTGACTTATGAAGTTGTCAACAATCGTGGCGAGACGATCAGCATTCACAAGCCGCAAGACGTTCCCGATCCAGGCGACATCCAGGAGTTTCGCCAACCGATCGTGCGTTGCAGTGTCATCGTCCCCACCGAGTTTATCGGCGCGGTGATGAAACTTTGCCAGGAGCGTCGCGGGATTCAAAAGTCACAAGAGTATCTCGGTGCCCAGCGCGCCATGCTGACGTACGATATTCCGCTCGCCGAAGTCGTTTACGATCTCCACGACAAGATCAAGAGCTGCACGCGCGGTTACGGCACACTTGATTATGAAATGGTCGGTTATGAACCGGCCGATCTGTGCCGTCTCGATATCCTGGTCAACGGCAAACGGGTCGACGCGTTGAGCGTGGTCTGCAACAAGGCGGATGCCGATCGGCGCGGCCGCGCGGTGGCCAAAAAGCTGAAAAAAGAGATCGAACGCCACATGTTCGAGGTCGCGGTGCAGGCGGCAATCGGCAGCCGCGTGATCGCCCGGGAAACGGTCCCGGCGATGCGGAAGAATGTCACGGCCAAGTGCTACGGCGGTGATATCACCCGCAAGCGAAAGCTGTTGCAGAAGCAGAAAGAGGGCAAAAAACGGATGAAAGCGATTGGAAACGTCGAAATCAGCCAGAAAGCTTTCATGGCGGTATTGAGCGATAGCGAGCAGGCGTGAGTTCCACGCAGGGCTTTGGGAATCGACACTCGCCACAGGGATACCGGTCGGGGGGAAGCGAAAAACTCGCGAGATATTTTTCGCTTCAAGGGTAAATCATACGCCCCCAATCACGTCTAGCGTTGCTGCTGTCGTCGTGGCCGCCGGGATCGAAATTCCGCGCTATCAATGCGGCGTGACTGCATTTATCTTCACGATCGAAATAAATTTACGCGCACTTCGGTACGTGTTGGTGGATACCCCTATCAAATCAGCATGGGGGACAGGCGGTCGACCAACACATAGGCGGACCATTCTCGTCTGATGCGACCACAGTGCGTCCTTTGTGACACGTTTCCCCAAAGGGAGAAAACTGTGAGTCGTTTGAACCGCCTGTTTCTCATGTTTGCCGTGCTATGCGTGGCATTCACACTGGCACTTCCTATCCCGGCCCAGGAAGAAGCCCAAGACGCCGCCACCGACACTGCTGCAGAAGTTGAAACGCAGGTCGACGATGACGCGGCTATCGCTCCGGTCGAGGATCCAATCGAGGATCCAATCGAGGAACCGGTTGATGAAACCCCTGACGAGCCTGTTGAACGCCCCACCGAGGGCGATGAGGGCGAGGACGCTTACTCCACCAATCTCGATCGCTTGGCGACGAAGGGCGCCAAGGACGACGACGGGAACCTGGTCGTCAGCGGATACAGCGAATTCACGGTCAACAACTTGTGGATCTGCATCTCCGCGGCGCTGGTCTTCATCATGCACCTCGGCTTTACCACGTTGGAAAGTGGTCTCACCCAGAAAAAGAACGCCGTCAACATCATCTTCAAGAACGTCTGGATCATCTGCACGGGGCTGTTGCTGTACGCCGCGTGGGGATTCAATGCGATGTATCCAGGTGATTTCAACGGATACGTTGCCGCCGGCAGCTGGTTTGGCCAGTCGCTCAACGACACCAACATGACCTCAGCCGCATACAACCCAGGCTACACGTGGTGGGGCGACTTTATCTTCCAGGCGATGTTCGCCGCGACCGGCGCGACGATCGTTTCCGGTGCGGTTGCCGAACGCGTCAAATTGCCGACGTTCATGCTCTTCTCGATGTTGTTGGTCGGCTTCGCCTACCCGATAACGGGCAGTTGGAAGTGGGGCGGAGGATGGCTCGACCAAATGGGCTTTTACGACTTCGCCGGCTCGAGCATCGTCCATGCATTTGGCGGATTCGCAGCGCTGGCTTGCGTGTTGTTGCTTGGCCCACGTATGGGCAAGTACACCCCCGATGGAATCCGTCCGATTGTTGGCCACAGCATGCCTTTGGCGGCAATTGGTGTTTTCCTGTTGTGGCTCGGTTGGTTCGGGTTCAACGGTGGCTCCGCATTGTCGGCCGACCCGAAAGCGGTTTCCTACGTTTTCGTGACAACCAGCTTGGCGGCAGCCTCCGGCGCGGTCGCATCGATCCTGACATCGTGGTTGATGCTCAAGAAACCGGATGTCTCGATGGCACTCAACGGAATTCTCGCCGGTTTGGTGGGGATCACCGCGGGTGCTGATACCGTTGGCGAAGAGGCGTCGGTGATGATCGGAGGGATCGCCGGCGTGATCGTTGTCGCATCGATTCTGTTCTTCGACAAAATCAAGATGGACGACCCGGTGGGTGCGATCTCAGTTCACGGAATCTGTGGGATTTGGGGAACGCTTGCCGTTGGCATCTTCTCGTTCAATCCGGAACACAGCTTCGTGACTCAGTTGATCGGAACCTTGTCGATCGGTGCCTTCGCATTTGCCTTCTCACTGCTCGTATTCGGTCTTTTGAAAGTCACGATCGGCGTCCGAGTTACACCGGAAGAGGAAGCGCAGGGGCTCGACATTACCGAGCACGGCGCTCACGCCTACACGTTCGATTAAGTCTTGCACGACGCATCACTTGGCCACCATTAATGGCCGTCACAACCATGGTGTTGTGACGGCCTTTTTCGTGCTGATTCGAGCGGTATCGGCGTCAATGTGCTTCGAATTTGGGGGCTGTTCGCTACGTTTGAATCCGACTATTCTTTGGCCGCAAACCGCGGTCTCGCCGAGGTGAAATCGCGTTTTCGACCCGAATCCCCGCCGGCTGCGAGCAGCGGATTGTGACTCGCCGCACCCCGCGTACTGATGCCGGTCCCGTTTGTCCTCCACACACGCATGAAAAAAGGTCGGTAATTGTGAATCGCTTCACTCTTCGATGGATTCTCTCTGCATTGTTGGTATTCGCATTGTTCAACATGGCGGATTCCACCTGGGCCCAGGACGCCGACGGGACCGAGGCAGCCGAAACCGTGGCGGTTGATCCCGGTGTCACCGAAGGAGCACTGACCGATGGCGTGATCGCGGGCGATCCGGCCGCCGCCCACGCGGAACTGGAGGCCGGCGTCGAGGCCGCTGCGTTTGCGGCCAACAATGGATTCATGCTGATCTGCTGTGCCCTGGTGCTGTTCATGACCGCGCCGGGTCTGGCCATGTTCTATGGCGGGTTGGTCCGTCGCAAGAATGTGCTCAGCGTGATGATGCAATGTGTTTTCTTGATGGGATTGATGACGGTGATTTGGGCTGTCTACGGCTATTCGTTGGCCTTCGGCGGCGACAATCCTTGGTTTGGCAACGGCGAGTACTTGTTCATGGATGGCGTCCAGCGCTCTTGGGACGAACAAGCGGGCGCTGCGGTCACACCGATGTTCGGCGATGATCCCGCGGGGATTACTCAGCAGACGCACATGTTGTTCCAAGGCATGTTCTTCATCATTACGCCTGCATTGATTTGCGGCGCATTTGCCGAACGGATGAAATTCAGTGCGATGGTTGTCTATTCGATATTGTGGGGCACGCTGATCTATTGCCCGTTATGTCACTGGGTGTGGGACGGTGGAATCCTGGCTTATGGCGGGGATTCATCTCTCATGGGAGGCGCCTTGGACTTTGCCGGTGGAACGGTCGTTCATATCAGCAGCGGGATCTCCGCCCTGGCGGCGGCGATCCTGATTGGCCCGCGAATGGGATTCATGAAAGAGCCGATCCAGCCTCACAACCTGACATACACAGCGTTGGGCGCAGCGATGCTGTGGGTCGGATGGTTTGGGTTCAACGCTGGTAGTGAGCTGCTTTCGGACGACTTGACTGCCAGCGCATTTGCCGTGACGCACATTTCGGCGGCAGCCGGAGCAGTCGCTTGGGCGCTCACTGAGTGGGTCGCGCTCAAGAAACCGACTGTGCTCGGCGCCAGCAGCGGTGCAGTCGCTGGCCTGGTGTGCATCACGCCGGCAGCCGGATTCGTGCAGCCGATGCCCGCGCTGTTGATGGGAGCCGCGGCGGGCGTCATCTGTTACCTCGCCTGTTCGAAGCTCAAGCACGCACTGAAATACGACGATGCATTGGATGCGTTCGGCGTCCACGGTGTCGGTGGCGCACTGGGTGCCGTTTTGACGGGTGTCTTCGCGACGCGGGCATGCTGGGACGTCAGCAGCGGCGTACCGATTGGGTTGATCGAATCCGGCGGCAATCCAAAGCTGCTGTTCGGCCAAATTGCTGCGGTTGCCGTGACATTCGCGTTCGCAGGCCTCGGCAGTTTGATCCTGCTGAAGTTGATCGATTTGGCGATCGGACTGCGCGTTACCACGGAAAGCGAACAGCGCGGTCTTGACATTTCCGACCACGGGGAAGAGGGCTACACGTTCGCGTAATTCTCCGTCAAAGCTGAAACTCGGGGTTTGGAAGTGCAGTAATACTGCGAATCACGATATACGTGTACTTCCAAACCCCAAAACCAGCTTTGACATAACGCTGGTCATTCACCAAGGTCGGGCGGCTCGTCCGATTGTTCGACTCGAAACGCTAATCCGATAGCGGCTGTCACGACCAACGTGACAGCCGCTATCCGTTGGGCCGCGGACAAACCGACCTCCCCGGCCACCTGTCCCCAAATCAACGACCCGCAAGACATGCCCAGCGCCATCACCGTCATGTAGCATCCCATCCCGCGAGCCCGGAGTTCATTGGGAAGTATCAATTGCGCGCTGGCGTTGAGCGTCGTGACGGTCGACATCCACGATCCGCCCATTACCACGCATGCCAACAACGTGATTGGGCCGCCGACGGTCGAGCTGATGATTCCCAATCCTGCGGCGAACCCTATCATCGCAAACGCGATTGTCCGATCTCGTCCGAGCCGTAGATGAAGCCGGTGCAGAGATCGGGCGGCGATCACGGCACCAATGCCAAACATCGTAACCAGCAACCCGAAACCGGCCGCGTCCCAGCCGAGTTGCTGACGCGCGACCAACGGTAACAAGGACCAAAATGCGGTCGCTGGGAGCAGGAACAACAATACGCAGGCCAACACGTTTCGCATCGCTCTCTGGCGAGCGACAAAACCAAAACCCTGGCGCAGCGATTCGAGAAAGCTCATCCCCGCCGTCGATTCGGTCGATTCGCGACGCCAGCAAATCAGCACGACAAACACACATGCGAAGGAAGCCGCGTTCACGGCGAACGCAATCCATGCACCGGCCAGCGCAATCAAAACGCCGCCGACGGCCGGACCGATCGCGCGAGCAAGGTTAAAACTCATGCTGCCCAACGCAACCGCTCGAGAGAGCTGGCCGCGGGGAACCAATGCCGGGACCGTCGCCTGCCACGTCAGGACATGTAGCACTGTGCCCAGACCGACAACAAACGTCAGTCCCAACAGCGTCCACGAGGTGATCGCGCCGCGGAAGGTCATCGTTGCCAGTGTCGCAGTCGTCGAGAACAAGACAAGCTGCGTGACGATCAATAGTCGCCGGCGATCAATCCGGTCAGCAATCACGCCGGCGGGAATCGCCAACAGCATTGTGGGCATCGAAAGTGCAATGCGTACTGCGGACACCATCTCGGGCGACGAATCGAGCAGCGTCATCAACCACCCGGCACCAACCTCATGCACCCAGGTGCCGACATTGGAAACCAGTGACGCGACCCAGAACGCGCGAAAGATCGGCACGCCAAGTGGCGCCCAAGGGGAATCCGAATCGACTTTGCTTCTCGCCTGATCGGTCTCAGATGCGTCTTCGTCGCGTGACATGGGGATCAGATTAAACCAGTTGTGCCAGAATTGATGCCCGGTAAGCGAGCAAAGGGCCGAATCGAATGCCAGGCGATTGGGCAAATGCATTGGCGAGACAGGCTTTGCGGGATTTAGCGTCACAACCGCTACGCCAGGCGTCACGGAAGGTGGGCGTGAGCTACGTTTTAGGATCAGTGCTGGGGTAAATCAAAACGCGGACATCAGGTCTCGGAATGATCACGGTTGATAATCTGCGCAAGCTCTACGAAGACTATTTGGCTGTCGATGGCGTCTCGTTCTCCATCGCACCGGGCCAGATTTGCGGACTGGTCGGGCCCAATGGTGCAGGAAAAACAACAACGCTGCGTTGCCTTGCCGGGCTGATTCGAGCCACCGAGGGATCGCTTTGCGTCGCGGGATGCGACCCGGCGGGCGACCTCATTGAATTGAAACGTCGACTCGCGTACGTACCGGACGATCCACCGCTTTTTGACGACTTGTCGGTTGCCCAGCACCTCGATTTCATTGGCCGTCTTTACGGTGTAGACGATCACCATAACAAGTCGTTTGAACTTCTCGAGCAGTTTGAATTGATCGACAAGAGCGATGCGGGCGCCACGACACTGTCCAGGGGCATGCGGCAGAAGCTGGCGGTTTGCTGCGCCTATCTGTTTGATCCCGATGTGCTGTTGCTCGATGAGCCGTTGACCGGGCTCGATCCACCAGGCATTCGAATGCTGCTCGACTCGGTTCGTTCGCGGGCCGAGGCCGGCGCAACGATCATTATCAGCAGCCACTTGCTTGCGATGATCGAGGATGTTTGCACACACTTGCTGGTGATGCAGGACGGCAAGGCACAATACTTTGGCGCGACCGACGATCTGCGCGAACGCTTTCCGAAGTGCCGCACACTCGAAGACGCCTACTTTGCGGCAACCGGTGAACGGGATGTTCCCGAAGTCATCAACGATTCATCGCCCGTCATCCTCTCGTTTGCTGACGCATGCAGCGGAGCGGTGTCGTGATCGGCGCTGGACTGACGACACGCTTGACGAATTGGGCCCGAGCGGGATGGACTTCCTGGGACGCGCCCTCGACACACCTGCAACTCGGGCGGCTGACAGCCATTCGCGGACAATTCCGAATCCGCCGCACCCTCCATCGAATTCGCTCACCGCGCCGGATCGTTGCTACCAGCCTCGCGGCGGTTTTTTTCCTGATTTATCTCCTCAACGGAATCTTCATCCTTTCGGCGCGAGAGCCGGCGGATCCGGATCGGTTGCGGCTTTGGCTGTCGGGCGGAATGGCGTTGTACGCGATTTACCACTGCGTTCGTTGTCTGTGGTCGAGCAGTGTGATCGATCTCGAGTTGTCGTCGGCCGAAGATCTTTGGCTTGGCGGAGCACCTCTGAAACGATCATCCGTCGCGTTATACCACGTCAGCAACCTGATTGTTCCGGCCCTTTTGAAGACGTTGTTGTTGGCCGTCGTGCTGGCAATGGATGTGACGCACATCGAGCTGTTGATGGTCGGTGTCTTCACCTCGCTGATGCTGTTGGAAATTGTTCGCTTGATCATAGCGCGATTATGCGTGGGGCTGGCGGAAAAGCAACGCGGGCAACTTCGCGTCGCCGCTTCGCTCGTTGCAGCGGCGATTGGTCTTCAAATTCTTGCCCGCTTGATGGCAATCACACCTGCTTCGTCACCCACCTGGCTATACATCCTCAATGGATTCCGCAGCCTGGGCCAGACCGCCGCCAGCGACGCGGTTCAATGGTTATCGATGCCGTGGACGGCTGGGGCGCACGTAGCCGTCACCGACCAATACGGACTGTTGACATTCCTGCAATTAGGCGCTTCGGCGGCTGTCTTGCCGCTATCAATCTTGATACTCGTCCACGTCGATGCCCGCAGTGCGGCGCGTCGACACTGTGGCGAACAGAAGCGATTGGCCAGCGGGAAAATTCGCACGGGAAAGCCGGAGATCGAATTCTTGCGTCAACGCCGTCACGGCCGATTGAGGGAAATCGTTGACCGGCGGCTTCCCGAATGGTCCGCCGATGCCTGCGCAGTGATCGCGCGGCAATGGGTCAGCGTTCGGAGGTACCAGGCCACAATCGCTTTCAGCTTTGCGATCCCAACACTGCTTTGTCTCTCGCCGCTGGCGACCGGACAACAAGTCGAGCAGTGGTTTTTCGTCGTGGGCGGGATTGCGTTGTGCACGCTCTTGCTCGCCCCACCGGCACTGAGACTCGATTTTCGCCGCGACTTGCGTCGGATGCTCCTGCTGAGGTCGCTTCCCGTCAAACCGATGTCCATGGTCGTCGGACAGATGGCGTTACCGATTCTGATCACCTGCGTCTTTCAGTGGATTACGATTTCGATCGCCGCCGCGGTCACCACGCCCGGATGGTCCCAGCTGATGCTTTGGACGGGGATGCTCAATGCGTTGGCAGTGTTCACCTTTGCGACCGAGAACGCATTGTTCCTGGCGTATCCGCACCACGAGCGGAGCGAAGGGGTGGCGATGATGATTCGCGCGAAGCTGACATTCCTTGGCAAAGCTACCGTGATCGCGATCGCTCTGGGACTGCTTGTGACATGGGCCATCCTGTGCCGCAATCATTTGCCTCAGCCGCTGGTCGAAACCTCGTTCGTTGGCGGAGCAATCCTCGCGACTTGGTTGCTTGCCTTTGTCGCCCTGCTTGCGGCTACCTTCTGTTGGAAACGATTCGATTTGGCATGCGACACGCCGCCGGAGTGATGTCACTTGGTCGGCGTGAAAAAATCTTGCGAAGGCGGATCAATTATTTCTCCGACTCGTCCTCCGACGCGTCGTCTTCGTCGGGCTCCGCATCACCGGCCGCTTTTTTCTTTAGTTGCTCCAGAAAACCTCGCAGGCGGTCTTTTTGACGCTCCGTTTCGGCCGCGTCGATCGCCGCCTGCTGGGCCTTGATCGCCGATTCGATGTTTCCGCTTCCGTCATTGAGCAGAGCGACTGTGTTGTACAGCAAGGGTCGCAAATCGGGCTCGGCCCCCTCGATCTCTGCCTCGATTGCTTTGATCGCGTCACCGGCAAGCGGACCGACATCCACACCTTCCTGGATCTGTCCGTAAATCGAAAAACCGAACCGGCCAACGCTGTAGGCGTCGCCTTTCATTTCCTTGATCTGTGTCCGGTAATACGTAAGTACTTCGTCATCAAGCAATCCAGCGGACAGTTTCAAACTGTTGCGAACGGCGACCCAGTGTTCACGCATCGCGACATCCTTGACCGTCTCGATTTGACTCTCAACGATCTTCAACGCTTCGTCGAATCGCCCAGTACCGGCCAGCCGCGACATGCGCTCCATGTTTTTCTCGAAGTCCTCTTGAGCTTTCATCTCTTCCTTGAACTTCTCGCGATCCCATGTGTCGTTCACGACGGCTTCGAGCGGAGCATCGAGTTCCATCGGATGGCCAATCCATTCGATCAGCCCACTCTTGCCGACGATGAATGAAGTCGGGATGCCCGCCTGGTTCGCACCTTCCATGTAATCCTCGTGCACTGAACCGTCCGGATCGGTCGTTAGCGAATAAGCAGCGGTAATCTCAGCGAATGTCTTTCCAACCTCGTCGTTGTCTTTCTCCAAAAGATCCTTGACCTCTTCCACCGTCTCATCCGATACGCTGATGATTTGAACATCGCGTCCGCGATACTTGTTCTGCAACTCTGCAAGATGGGGCATGCTCATGATGCAGGGTCCGCACCATGTCGCCCAAAACTCGACCACATAGACTTTGCCGGACTTGAACTCCTGGATTGGTTTGAAAAATCCGTTTCCGTCCTGCAGCCAATGCTCGATGTCCAAGGGCGGCGCCGGGGATCCGACGCCGAGGTCGTTTGCGGATGCAGCGTTCGGTTTGAGCGTCCAGGCGCAGAGCGCGAAGGCGATGACGATGGTAAGAAGCAGTCGTGTCTTCATGATCTCGAAAAGTTCGTGACGTGTTAGATTCCGGCAATCCGGGGGGCAATTGATTGGTTGTGCCACTGGACGGCCAATGGGATGCCATATGCTACGCAAGTGCGGCCGTTTTCGCCCAGTGCGCCCCTTTCTCGGCGAAGGCACAGCGCCGAAAATCACCGATTCATTGGGAAAATGGGCATCTGACAGCAGGATCCGCCGGGGGGTCCGCTTGATCAACGAATGCGAGGGGAATCGTGACCGATTTCGTCGATCGTTCAGCGATGTGGTCAGAAAGACTCGGCCGAGTCGCACATCGGATCACTCGCCATCGCCTGCGGGCGGTGCCGCTTCCGCATCATCAAGCTCCGCACCTTCACGTTCGACACCGTCGGCACCGTTTTCTCTGGCCCCTTCGGCTTCTTGATCGCCGTCCTTCTTTTCAGCCGCGTCCTTGCCATCCGCATTGGTCTGCGTCCGCGGCGGTCGACGGCGCGCAGTTCGTTTCGGCGGCTCGTCGGTCGGCTCACCATAGACACGGTCGGTCGTGATCGTCACCCGGTCAGCCTTGACTTTCGTATCGTCGGGTGGTTGGTAGAAGCCGGCGACGTTGACCGGATCGCCTTCCTGGGCCAGCGAAAGATTGTTCAGTCGCAATTCGAACGTTACATCGGGCGAAAGTTGGACGCGGACTGGCTGTTTACCAGCTTGCACGATCAACAACCCCGACGGATCCAACCCGGTGACGGCACCAACGATGTCGCAGGTTGCAACTGCCGGCAGCGGCTGATTCTGCTCGTGCTGCTCCGGGTAAACCCCGGGAATGTATTGCTGGCGGGCATGTCCAGCTACTTTTCCCGAGATCGGCTGGAACAACTCAACCTTCGTTACTGGCGAGAGCGATACGCCCGCTTGATTGAACGTCCCTTGAAAACGAACGAGCATGCCTCTCTGTAAAAAGGCGGGCTTGGCGGTCGCTATGAATTGAAACCGTGTCAGGTCTTCGGGCGGCTGAACCATCACTTCGGTACCATCATCACGGCTTACCAGCATCACACCTCGCTGGAAGCTCTTCAGCGCCCCTTTGAATTCGGTAACCATGTTCGCGTTCGCGGTCGGGGTGTTCGCCGGCGGTTGCGCGATCGACGCGTCCGCGGCGAAAAAACCGACTACGATAACCGCGAAGAGAAACGTGTCGAAGCTTTTGTGCATGATCAGACTCATCAGCAAGGTGGCGTCTCTGTCAGACGGGTAGACGCAGGATATTGTACGGTTACGTTGGATGATTGTACGGTACACAAATTTACCATCTGCGTTGCAAAAACCGGCCCAACATCCCTGTTCGCTCCCCTTTCACCCGTTCGCCAGAGTGTGCCCATGGCACCCCACACTTCCTCTCAATCGCCCAATCCGCGCCGGGTGACGACGCGAACACTGCAGCGGATGCGCGAAGAGGGCGACCGGATTTCGATGCTCACCGCCTACGACTATCCGACGGCCGAGGTGCTCGACGAGGCGGGGATCGATATTTTGCTGGTCGGGGACTCGGTGGCCATGGTCGTCCAAGGACGCGAAACAACGTTGCCGGTGACGATGGACCAAATGATCTATCACGCCGAGATGGTTGGCCGAGCGGCCCGGCGTGCGATGGTTGTGGTCGATCTTCCCTTCCCGGAAGGCCAGTTGGAGATCTCTCGCAGCGTCGACGTTAGCGCCCGTGTACTCAAGGAAACGACGTGCCACGCAGTCAAGCTCGAAGGGGGCGCCGAACAGGCTCGACGGATTGAAACGATCGTGACCGCCGGCGTGCCGGTGATGGCACATGTGGGACTGCGCCCGCAAAACGTCCACGTCGAGGGTGGTTACCGTGTTCAGCGAGACCAGCAGGCCCTGGTGCGCGATGCCAAGGCAGCCGAACAGGCGGGCGCCTTCGTCGTTTTGATCGAGTGTGTACCGAGCGACGTCGGCATGGCGATCACCGAAGCCGTTTCCGTTCCAACCATCGGCATTGGTGCCGGTCCGCACGTATCCGGACAAGTCCTCGTGACTCACGACATGATCGGATTTAATTCCGGTTACCTGCCACGATTCGTGCGTCAGTTCTCTGATGTGCGCACGACGATCCAGCAAGCTGCGGTGGCCTACCGCGATGCAATCATCAGCGGCGAATTCCCGGGAAGTAAAGAAACCTTCGAGTAGAATTCTGCTCCGTCAATTTGGAACGAATCACGATGCGGCGCATTGAGCCATTCACGACTTTGGACGCTCTGCACCAAGCTGCGGCCGACGCTTTTTGCACGCTTGTCGCCGAGAAGCTCGCGAGGAATGAATCGGTTTCGATCTCACTCTCCGGCGGCTCGACGCCTAAGCGGCTTTATGAACTACTGTCCCAACGCGAGTTGCCGTGGGACCAAATTCATTGGTTTTGGGGGGACGAGCGTAACGTGCCCCATGATCACGTCGAAAGCAACGCGCGGATGGTCCGCGAGGCGTTGCTCGATCGTGTTGCAGTGCCGGAGGCGAATATCCACTGCGTACCGGTCGAACCCGACGATCCAGCGTCGGCCGCACGCCGGTACGAGCAGACGTTGAAAGAGCATTTTTCGGGTCAACCATTTCCAAAATGGGACCTGGCCCTGCTGGGAATGGGCGACGACGCCCACACGGCGTCATTGTTCCCGGAGACCGAGGCGCTCGACGAGAAAGAGCGATGGTTCGTCGAGAACTGGGTCGAGAAATTCAACGCATACCGTTACACGCTGACGGTACCAGCGATCAATTCAGCCCAGCAGTCGTGGTTTCTCGTCGCCGGTGAAGGCAAGCGTGAAGCGGTCGCCCATGTTTTCAGCGAAGAAGGAAAGCCACGGCTCTACCCGTCGCAATCCATCCGGGCGACGTGCTGGTTCATGACCCGTGATGCTTATCCGGAATCTTGAACCGCACGCAACGATGGCACGCCCGCTCTAATTTGCCTTGGCCAGGTTCTGCTGCTGCAAGCCCTGGATGTACTCATACGCGATATTGATCACTTCGCGATTATAAAAATTATCGCGGTAGATCTCCTCGTTCTCGAGTTGCCGGTCGAGGTGCTCATCCTCTTCTTCCTTCTGGGCGTCGAGTTCTTTGCGGCGTGCCATGAACGCACTCTCGACGAGTGACACCGTATTCTGTTCTTTCTGCGACACGTATGATTCAACGCGTCGCAGCAAGTCGGCGAATTCCTTGTCTTTGGCGACACGTTCCTCGGATCGTTTGCGGAGTGTTCCAATCAAATCGGCGGGGACCATGGCATAGCGGTCATGGGTTGATTTCTTGACCGTGTCGTGGTCAAGCGCGTACTTGAGATCACTTTCGCTGATGTCCATTTTCGATGTGATGCTGGGCAGCACGATATCGGCGGCAACTCCCTTGCGTTGGGTGCTCTGGCCGTCGGGAAGGTAGAACTGTTGCAACGTCACCTTCAACGCGCCGTAATTTGCTCGGTTGTGGTGAAAGAGTTGCTGTCCCAAATCCATCAGCGTTTGAACGGTGCCTTTTCCGTGTGTCGTCGGGTCACCCACAACGATCCCACGACGGTAATCCTGGATTGCGCCCGCGAAGATTTCGCTCGCGCTGGCGCTGAACTTGCTGGTCATCACAACGAGCGGGCCATCCCATGCGGTACCGCTGTCCTCGTCGGCGTACTGCTGTACCGAGCCGTCGGAATTCTTGACCTGCACGACGGTACCCCGGTCGATGAACAGCCCCGTCAAGTTGATCGCTTCGGTCAGACTTCCGCCGCCGTTCTTGCTCAAATCGAGAACAACGCCATCGACATCCTTGCTCTGGAAGTCGAGAAGAATTCGACGCACATCACGCGTGCTGCTTCGGAAATCGCGCTTGTCCTGCTTGGCTGACTCCATATCGAGGTAGAAGCTCGGGAGGTTGATGTAGCCGATCTTCAGCGAATTGCTCGACCCGGGAAGGGTGTGCTCGATCACCTCGCCACGCGCCGCAGATTCTTCCAACTCGATTCGAGCACGCACGATCTTGTAGGTCTCAACGTTCCCGACCCCGCCCGGTTTGACGCCGAGCCGTACGGTGGTTCCTGCTTTGCCGCGGATCAGTTCAACGACGTCGCCTAAAGGCATTTCAACAATATCGACCATCTCTCCGTCGTCGCCCTGTCCGACGCTAACGATGGCATCGTCCGTATCCAGCTTGCCGTGTTTGGCCGCGGCGCCTCCGGGAATCACGCGAGTGACGATCGTGTTGCCGTCCTTCTCACGAAGCTGAGCACCAATTCCATCCAGATTCAATCGCATCACAATCTGGAAATCATTCAGCGTTCCAGCGGACATGTAAGTTGAGTGCGGATCGTAACCCGTCGTGATCGACGTCAGGAACATTTCCAACAGATCGTCGCTGTCAGTCTGTTTCCATCTGCGAGCATAGCGAGAGTAGCGGCGACGCAGCTGTTCGACCGCCTCATCTCCCTCCTTGCCTTCGTCTTTCAGATCCAACAGCGCGTACTTGATTTGCCGGCGCCATCGATCGCGTGCTTCGTTTTCGTTACTCGCGTACTCAGCAACCTCCGGGTCGATGATGATCGATTCATCCGTTGTGAAATCAAACTCGCCGTCAAGGAGTTCCAGGGCGACGGCCACGCGCTGGTCAACTCGCTGGATAAACCGGGTGAAAACATCGTAGGCGAGAGAAAGGTCCCCTTTGCGGACCATGTCGTCGATTTCGGTCGAACTCTTTGAGAACTCTTCAATGTCGCTCTTGTAGAAGTAGAGCTTGAGTGGATCGAGCGACTTGACGAACAATTCCAGCGCACGCTTGCTGATGGTGTCGTTCAAGCCCTGAGCCGAGATGTGATTGCGCGGCATCAAATTGGCAATCAACCGGGCAACGACACGGTCTTTTTCTGTCGGCTTGGCGATTTCGATCGGGGCCTCTTGGGCCGCCGCGGGACGAGCCGCCAGCACGACCGCGGAAAAGAGGATGGCCAGAGCCAAAACGGACAACCGATGCAGACGACGTGCCATAACGAATTCCTGTTCAGTGATGTTGCGGATTCAGCGGTGCAAATGGAGCTGTAATCAGCGATAAAGGGAGGGATCGAGAGATTGCTCGGCCACCTCTCCCCGCCGTGGAATGGTAGGAAACCGGCAAAAATAGGGCAACTCCTTTTCTCAGCCCAGTTTACCAAGGCGTCTACCCGATTGTGTAGGGAGATGCCCGTTTTCAGCGGCCGCGAAACGGCCCGAGAGAAGTCGAAATCGCTCAATCAGACGCCAGCGACCAGACGAATCGGCCTAAAACGAGCTTGGCAGCGGCGGCAAGAATCCCGCGCCCGGATCCGGTTCCGCCGTGACCGTCCACTGGTTCCCGGCGAGTTCATAACGAATCCGGAAGAGAATCTTGGTCGTGCCGACGACGTGTCCGTAGGAATAGGCCACCGGTGCGGGCGGATCGCCTGTTTTGAGCCGATCGACGGCAACCGCCAACACGGTGAGCGGGCCGTCCTTGTACGTCTCACTTTCGATCCGAGCCTGTTCGACCCTCAACGCCGCGGTGAGTTGCCGCTGGTGAACCGCCGCCAAACCGGTCGTGGTCAGGATCACGATCAGCACGATCAACAACGCGTAACCGCTGCGACGACGCGGGCCCCGGGACGATTGCTTCGTTACATGGGTCATGGGAGATCCGACGTGACAAAGGAATAGGTTTCGGTGAAACCGCCGACTCGGAACTCGATTGAAACCTCGATCTGGTTTCCATTGATCACAAATTGCACATCCTCGACGTATCGCGCCACGGTGTAAACATTTCCGCTGCTCGAATCGCTTCGGATCAAGCGATCACCCTGAAGCGAATAGATGATCACGCGGTCCGGGGCGATCCAATCCGCCGAAGCGTCCTGGTCGGCGTCGAAACAGAGCCGCAATTCATCGATGGTTGGAATCATCCGCCCAACCCAACGCCACCGGTCACGCTGGCCCGAGCGAACTTCAGGAAGCGAGCCTCCGAAGTCACGGCGAAAGGATTCGACTGCCAATCTCGCTTCGGCCGCCACCTGAGTCTCAGCGATGTTCTCGGCGAAATGACGGCTGACGTCGAATGCGACACCCGAGGCCATCACGGCGATCATGCCCGCCATCATCGATCCGATGGTTACTTCCAGAAGGCTAATGCCGCGGCGCGGACGCGTAAAACCTGTTCGTGTTCGCATCATGGTGCCTCCAGTACCGCGGTGGCACCGCCGCCGGGAGTGCGATCGACGCTCAACAGCTCGAAAGAGCGCGCCGAGCGGATCAGTACTGCATCTGCGATCACGTAATAGCGACTCGTCGGTGAGTCTCTCATTTGAACCCGGATCTTACCGGAATCGCACTGGATCACTGCGAGGCGATTCCAACCTCGCCCGTCGTAGGTGACATCCGAAGGAGTGACTCTCTGGTTGACCCGCACCACGGCACGCAACTGTTTGTCATCGAAGATCGCGTGCGGGATCGCCCTGCCAAGCGACGAGAGGGACGGGTAGGTGGTCAGCACTTCGTACTCGCCAGGAGGCAAGTTCTTGATTCGAAACTCGGCAAAAGAACCTCGGTTGCCCCTGGAGTAGTGGTAGTGTGCGCTGCCGCGATAGGTTCTGTAGTAACTCCACGGGGTCCAACCGTGCGAGTCAAGTTTGTCTTGGTGGAATTTGACGTCGCCATCGAGTCCGGGATCGACGTTGTCGATGACCCGCTCGGCATACGTGTAGGGCGGAAGGCTGGTGATCGGGGTAATCACAGCATCGAGGTTCGCATAGGCACCAAGCTTTCGCGCCCATTGGTCGTCGGCTCGATTCAATGCCGGCACTTCGTTCGGCGGCAGCACATCTCTCAAGCGACGCGTTTGCCGGGTCTGGACCACCGACATCGAATAAAGCCCGGCCATCCCAATCGACAACAGCACCATCGCCACCTGGATTTCCAGGTAGGAGGAGCCGCGTCGGTGGTAAGCGGAGCGTGTCATGTCGTTCCCGTGACGGGTGTTTAGAACGCAGGTGTCAGTTGTGGCTTTTTGCCGGAGATTTTTCCCGGCGGACCGTCGACAACACCGCCGAGGGTTCCCGTCTCGTCGATCGTGAAAGTTCCCTGCCAGGCGCCGTTGTAAATGGGATTTCCACCGTCGTCGAATATCCGTCGCCGCGCCCGGATCTGAAAGCCAGAGGCGTTGGCGTTGGCGATCGTAAACTCGTACCTCGGCGCGATCGTATCGAGATCCTGGTCGATCAAGCCGGCGTCAACGAGTGTTTGGAGATCGGCAGCATACGTACGGTTTTCGAGCCAGTAGAACCGCTGTGCCGAGTTGATCACCCGCAATCCGGCACCGGCCAAATCAGCATGTGTCTGTTCCATCGATCGCATCACGCTCGGCGCAGAGAATGAGATCAAGATCGCCAGGATCGTCATGGTGACGACCACTTCGATCAACGAAAACGCGCGTCGCCTCTGTGTCGGTTTCATCAGTTCACCTTGCCCGCCATTTCGAACATTGGAATGTAGATCGCAAGCATCACGACACTGATGATTCCCCCCATCACCATGATGATGGCTGGCTCCGCGAGCTTGGTCACGCGAGACATGAAAGCCTGGGTCTTGTCGCGGTAATACGGCGCCAATTCCTCCATCACCGGACCGAGTTGCGCCGATTCCTCACCAACACGAACGGCGTTGATCATCATCGAAGTGAACAGACCCGATTCTTCGAGCCCGTCGGCAAGGGCACGACCGGCCGCCATTCGGTTCTTGGCGTGAAGGATTGCGTCCCGGTACGGCGGCTGTGCCAGAAACACATCCGCGATGGTGTCCATCGTTTCGAGCATGGGTACGCCACTGCGTAGCAATAACCCAAGATTTGATGCAAAGCGGTACATCGATGACTGGACGGTGATCTCGGGAAGCTTGGCTCCCATTTCCTTGAACATGTCCCCGAACGTCGGGACGACAAACCAAAGCATGACCAGAATGACCAGGACCGCAACAAACACCAATACACAGGGATAGATCATCGCTCCGATGAACTTGCTGCGAGTTTCGGCAGCCTCGCGGATCTGGCGGTTCAAATCGCAGAGCACCTCGTCCAGCTTGCCAGTCGCCTCGCCGGTGGCGATCATGGCGACCCAGTGTTGCGGAAACAGGTCACCCGCCGATTCGCGAATCGACGCGTGCAGGGGGCTCCCCGATGCGACTCGCTCGCCGACTTCTTCCATTCGCTGTTCCAGCTGCAGACTTTGGTTCTGCTCGGCAGCAATTTTCAGTGCGCGCAACATCGGCGTTCCCGACGCCAGCAACGATCCGAATTGCTGGAAGAAGGTCATCTTGTCGTCCAACTTCGCGCGCTTGTGGCGTTTCGCAGCAACTCGGGCGCGGGCCAGAAACCAGGATTCGAGGGACATGAGGATTACCGAGATTGAAAAACGAATGAAAGGTGGGAGGACGGTGCCGAAACGATTCGCGGCTGGGCGCGAACCATCAATGATTGACGCAAATACTGAGTGCCTCTTCCAGGCTGGTATCGCCCAAGACGACTTTCGAAATCGCACTTTGCTGCAACAGACTCATGCCATCGGCGACAGCGGCACGCTTCATCGCCTCGACCGTTTCGCCGGTTTGGATCATCTCGCTGAGGCGGCTGTTGACCCGGATGATCTCGAACACGGCAAGACGGCCGCGGTAGCCGGTGTCCCGGCATCGACTGCATCCCGCCGGGCCAAAGACAACCGCGTCTGGATCAATCTTGTAGCGTGCTGCTGATTCCGCGTCGATCTGCGCAGGAACTTTGCATTCATCGCACAAACGACGCAGCAGTCGTTGCGCCACCAGCAATCGGAGCGTGCTCGAAAGCAGGAAGGGTTCGATCCCCATGTCCTGCAAACGTGTCACGCTGCTGAGGGCATCGTTGGTATGCAGGGTAGAAAAAACAAAGTGCCCGGTCAGTGCAGCACGCATGCAGATGTCGGCGGTCTCGTTGTCACGAACCTCGCCGACCATGATCACGTCGGGGTCCTGACGCAGGAAAGACCGAAGGGCGCTGGCGAACGTCAATCCGACTTTGCTGCGCGTTTGTACCTGGTTGATTCCACCAAACTTGAATTCAACAGGGTCCTCGACCGTGCAGATATTGGTTTCGCTGTCGTTGAGGAAGTTGAGGCACGAGTACAGCGTCGTACTTTTTCCGCTGCCCGTCGGCCCGGTCACCAGCATCAATCCGTGCGGGCTTCGAATCGCTTCGGAAAGGTCCCGGAATTGACGTTCGTCGAGCCCGAGTGCGTGTAGATCGTGCGGCAGCGAATTCTTGTCCAGCACACGCATCACGACTTTCTCGCCGTACACCGTCGGGCAGGTGTTCACACGCATGTCGACACGAAGTTCGCCGCTGCGAAGTCCGATCGCGCCATCCTGGGGCAATCGCCGCTCGGCGATGTCCATTTTGCTCAACACCTTCAACCGGCTGACCACGGCATTGAGCAGCGACATCGGCGGTGGTGAGATTTCGTTCAGCACCCCATCAATACGCAACCGCACGCGGCACGCGTCCTCGTAGGGTTCGATGTGGATATCGCTGGCCCTGGTTTGCAGCGCCTGTTCAAAGATGCTGTTTACATATCGAATGATGCGACCATCACGTCCGGGTGGGGGCGCCTGGTCGAGGTGAACAATTTCACCAGCCTGCTGGGCGTCCTCGTCGTCGAGTTCCTCTGCTTCGTCGACTTCCTCAAAATTGGCTGACGAAGAACTTGTCACCGCATCGGTCCACGAACCTTCTTCGTACAACACGCTGAGCAGTCGTTCGATAACGGACAACGCCGCGAACCGGGGCCGCATTTGGCGACCGGTCAACAGTTTGATCTCGTCGGCGAGCATCAGCGAATCGGGTGAGAACACCGCGACTTCGAGGGTGGTGCCGTCGTCGCTCAAGGGTGCGATCAGGTGATCGCGGCACAGGCGACTGGGAAGCACTTCGGAAACGGAACGGTCAACCGGCGGCGGCGTGTCCTCGGGCGGATCAAACAACGGCATCAAATAATGATTGGCGTATGCCGAGGCAATCTGGCGTTCATCGGCCAGCCCGCTTCGGATGATCAATTCCTCGAGCGAAACTTCATTCCGACTCGGAGCACTGTACAGCTCTTCCAGATTCTCGGGGTCCAGGCGATTCATGTCGCCAAGCAAGCGCACGATCAGCGGATCTTGCTTGGGCAATTTGTTCACGGATGCAATGGGCGTGGTCATGCTCGGTCTTTCAATTGCAGTGGATGTCAACGCGTTGAATCAGGTCCCGGGCGGCGGCGGTACTTCCGCCAATTGGCCTTCGGGAGACTGCGACGCAGCGCTTGTCGAAGGTTCCGTCGCGGCGCTGTTGTCTCTTGCGGCGCGGGTGGGCAGACGTGACGCGGGGCGGATTTCGGCCACGGTTTCCTGGCATTGCACGACAATGTGCTCGGTTTTAATCGCAACGATCTGGCAAACGTATTCTCCGTCCGCTGTGATCACGGTGTCACCGCTCAAACGGGGACGTCCATTGACGACGGCCCACCGCTTTCCGGCGGTGTCAGCGATTCCCGACAGCAACAGTCCCGCACGCAGCCTTTCGGCCGGCGGCCCGGGAGGCCGTGTCACCTCGACAAGCTTCCCCGTATCGGGCTCAATCTCCATCTTGGGTTCGGCCACCAGGACTTCACCAAAGGGATCGGGATTGGGTCGGATTAGCGGAGGATCCGCGATTTCATCAGGACGCCACTGGACAGACGAAATGCGCACGACGTCATCGCCGAGATCAAGCGGCGGCGCCGGCGGCCATCCGAAATACGCCGCCGCGCACAAGACGATCACCGGTGGCAAGTATCTTTGAATCAATGAATTCATGCTGCGTCCTTCAGGATCTGAAGTGTGACGTTCATCGTGGGCACCGTTTCATTCAACTCGGGCGGGCTGATCGAAATGGTATCGACGCGCATCAGAAAGTGATCCGAATCAAATCGATGCAACAGTGTTTGCAGCGCCTCGAATGAACCTTCGACATCCATTGAAACACGCACGGATTGCAAGGGCCCGAGACGTTCGGGAGCTTGAGCATCGATCCGCATCAATTCAACCGGCTCGGATCGAACGATATCGATCAAGTGTGAAACGATGACGTCGTTACTCTTTCCGGTCACAATCCGGTTTTCGACCGGTACGAACCTGTCCCTCAGCAGCACTACCTCCTCGGCGGTGCGGACAACGGTTTTCATGTCGTTAAGCTCGTTCTTGTGACGTTTCATGCGGCCATGGATCGGATCGCTGATAGCGAAACACATGACGGCGGCCGTCACAACGGCGACGGTCATCCGCATCTTGAATGGATCACGAAGCTTTTCCGCAACCTGCTCCAACTCTTTACGCCAATCACTTTCTTTGCTCATTTGTGTTCCGCGAACCTTTCGGCTCAGCGGCCCCCCTTTGTCTTTGCGGTAAAGATCACCGAGAACGCTGCTCCGGTAATGCCAGTCCCCTGGGCGCGAGTACGGTGCACATCACTCAATTCGACGCTGTCGAAATGTGGGCTGACCGTGTCGAGCGAATGAAGCGAAACCGCCAGATTGTCGAGCGACGACGGCATGGAACCGTCAGGATCCAGCTTGCACTCGGCCTGTAGAACCAACGTGGCGGGGAAGGATTTGGTTTGCCCCTTGCTTCGCTTGGGTAACGGGGCGGACCCGCGAATTCCCGTCAATCGCATTCCCTCGGGAAGCGTCTGCGTGATCTGGCCAAGCATGCCGCTCCAACGCACCCGCTTGTCGAGAAACTGGCTGACGGCCGAGGCCCGCGCGGCGAGACGTTCCTTTTCTGGTCTTGGATTTGTTCCGTCGGCCACCATCGGCGGCGCGTTGGAAACCAAAGCGGTGCTCTGGGCACGTATTGAATTGAGTCGCATCCACAGCACCATCGCCAAAACACATGCGACACAAACGTAGGCGACGATCTCTTTGTAGGGAACGATGCGGCGCAGTTGCAAAGGATCGCGATGCTGTCGGACCAGGTCAAATCCTTCGTCCTCGTCGGCCATCAATCGATCGGCGAGGGCCTGGGCGACGTCCGCACCCTTGAGTGTCGGCGATTCGACCCAGCGGAGCGCGCCGTCGAGGCTGTTGTTGAGCCAGGTTTGATCGGTCAATGACTGCAGCTCGCTGCGACCATGTATCACTACGTGATCAGGTGTGCGATCGAGCCCGCACGCGTTGGCTGCGGTTTCGAGCGAACGGATCGCGGAGACGATGCCCGTCGCCTCGTCACCGGGAGGCAGCGGCAAACTTTGCCAATGGATCGGCTTGGCACCCCGGCTCATGACGGCTAACAGGCTCGAATCGCCAAGCAATACACGCGTTGTCAACGAGCTTCGCCGCTCGCGACCTTCACGTTCCGGCGAGACTGCGATCAGGCACGCCGCACCCGGCTCGAGCCGTTGCAGCGAATGCTTCGATTTGGCGACAGCCGCGCGAATCGCTTCGACACGCTGCACCGGTGCGGCGCATATCCCGGCGACCATTCGGCGGTCGGGTTGCCAGTGGATGACGTCGATCGCCAATTGGTCGAGCCGTGCCGAGCTGCTGCGCAACGATTCCCTTAACAAGACTCGGGGAGAGGCAGCGGCGGCGCCGGCGGCAATCGGCCGCGTCGCAAAATAACATTCATTTGTCGGAATCGCGGCCGCGATCGGAAGCGGCGATTGCCCGGCACCGAGATCTTTCAAAAGTTCGGCGAGGGCCGCATCCAGATCGCCGTCAATAATCTCAACGCTGGCGCGGCGGTAGCGAACGCTTCCGAAGAGCGTCTTCATCGCGCGGCAACCGTCGAGGCGGCCGGCGCCGAACAGAACGCCGATCGCATCCGAACTGGATCGATTGTCCCCGTTTGTCGTCATCTTGCCATTCCACCCGTGAGAGTCGCGCCACCCGTGAGAGTTGCGTTGAAAACTTGCCCAACGCCCCTGTACTTTTCATCAACCTCGCTTTCGCACCGCGTATCGACCTCGCATTCGCACTACTCGAGGCATGATGCGAAAAAGGGGGCGGACCGCTTGAATCGCGGACCGCCCCTCGACAGACCTCAGAACGAATGCGGAGGTGTCACCCAACCAGAGTCCGATTAGGTGCTCTGCGGGTTGATGTCCGCATCGATGTCGCTGTTGAGCGAATCGTATCCATCATGCGTGAAAGTCACGGTGTAAGCACCGTAACCACTGCTGCTGCCGCTTCGGGTCAGCGTCAGCGACCACGTGTCTTCGAGACTCCCACCACCGGCGGCAGTGATTGCGCCGACACTGAAGTAGGTCGGAGCGGTTTGCTCCATGTCCAACATCGTGATGTCCGACGCGTACGTTCCCTGACGCGCCTGGTAACGTTCCTGTGCAGCACGAACGCTGGCCAGGTACTTGAAAGATTCCGACGCCTTGCTGCGTTCAACACTTTGCAGCAAACGCGGAACACCGAAAGCTGCCAGAACACCGATGATGATCACAACAACGGAGAGTTCGACCAGCGAGAATCCCTTGCGGGCACGACCTTGAGGAAGGGCGATTGTATTTGCCATGGCTTCAGAGCCTCCAACAATATTGACTGAGGAAATTTCTGTCTTGCCACCAACCGTGCGTTACTCTGAACCGGTGGTGTACGCCCCGACAGCATCGCCGGGACATTGAAGAGTTACCCCACGACGCGCGACGAGGCGGCACCGCAGGCCGCGATTTTTCCAATCGGACCCTGAACAACAGGGAAAGATAGACGCTTGTAGCGGTTATCCGATTTGGGCTGAGATGCCCGCCAAGGTTCAGAATTGAAAGGCTTCCGCGTCTTCTTTGGGAGCGGGTTGATAGGTGAGCGGCTCCATGCTGCTGGCCGCGCGACCCTGGCTCAAACTGCGTACCGCGCCGGAGTAACCGAACATTTCCTTGAGCGGCGCGTGGGCGGTGATCACCGTCATCGCGCCGCGTGTTTCGGTTGCCGCGACGATCGCGCGACGTTGCTGCAAGTCGCCGACGATCTCGCCCATGTAATCTTCCGGCGTGGTCACTTCGACCTTCATCACCGGCTCGAGCAGCACCGGTCCAGCCTTTTCGAGGCCCCGGTCAAAGGCATCGCCCGCGGCAATTCGAAAGGCAACTTCGTCGCTTCCCTCTTCGTGCGCCTCGGCGTCGTACACGTCGATCTTGACGCCCGAGAGGGGAAATCCCGCCAACAGTCCGCCACCGGCTGCACGTTCGCGAATTTCGTCCATCGCGGCCTGGCGCAGTGCCGGCGGCAGCGAGGTTTCCGGGGGCAGGCGATCGAATACCAGGACCGGTGCGGAAACCTCCTCCAACGGCGAAACGCGAACACTCAACCGCGCAAACATCTGCGTGGCGCCGATCTGTCGGTTGCACTGGCCGATCACGTCCGAGCTGCCGCCGATCGTTTCACGATAGTTGACGCGTGGCTTGTAGAATTTGACATTCAGCGCAAAATCACGCGTCAACCGATGCTGGATCACTTCGAGGTGCAGTTCGCCCATCCCGCTGATCAGAGTTTGGCCCGTCTCCTCGTTCTCCACCGCACGGAACGTAGGGTCCTGGCGCCGCAGCATGTTGAGAGTTTCTTCGAGCTTCTTTTTGTCGCCGGTGTTCTCCGGCTCGATCGCCATCGACAAAACGGTGTCGGCGAAGTTGATGCTCGGCAACTCGATCGAATCCTTCGAGTCACAAACCGTATCACCCGTGATCGCGAAGCGGGGTCCGATCACGCAACAAATGTCGCCCGCGCTGACCAAATCAATCTGGCCGTCTCGATCTTTCTTTGTCGCGTGGATCTGCCAGATCTGCGCGATGTTCTCTTTCTTGTCTCGATTGGGACACTGCACGCGCGAATTCTGTTTCAATTGGCCGCTGTAGATCCGAATCCAATAGTTGTCACCCGTTTTCGCCGGCAGAATCTTGAAGACCAGACCGCAGAATGGTTCTTTTGAGTCCGGCTTACGCGTCAACGTCTTTTCGCGATTCTTTGGATCGACACCTTCCACCGGGGGTCGATCGATCGGGCTGGGGAGATAATTGCCTACCGCGGTCATCAAGGGTTGGACACCAATGCCGTGCAGTGCCGAACCACAAAGCAGCGGCTGAATTCTCCCGGCGACACATCCTTCGCGAAGTGCAGCCATAATCATCTCGCGTGGAACCTCCTTGTCCTCGAGCGCCAGATTCGCCGCCTCCTCGCTGATGTCATAGACGGCTTCGAGCATCTGCTCGCGCCAGAACAACGCATCCTCAAGTTGGTCCTCCGGTACATCGGTTTCGGTCACCTCTTTGCCTTCGGTATCCGGGTCGAACTCGAGCATTTTCATGTCGACCAGATCGATCACGCCGCGAAACGGATTGGTGACGTGAGAAGGACCCTGGCCGACGGGAAGTTCGACCGCGATCGGCTTGCCTCCCAACCGCGGACCAATGTCTTGAAAGACCGATTCAAAGTTCGCTCCTTCGCGATCCATCTTGTTGATGAACACAATCCGCGGAACGTTGTAACGGTCTGCTTGCCGCCACACGGTTTCACTTTGTGCCTCGACTCCCTCGCGTGCCGAGAAAACAACGACGGCGCCGTCGAGTACGCGGAGGCAACGTTCGACTTCGGCCGTGAAATCGACATGCCCGGGAGTGTCCAACAAGTTGATGCTGTGGTTGTTCCAGCTGTATTTCACACAGGCGCTGAAAATCGTGATCCCCCGCTCCTGTTCTTCCGGATCGTCATCGGTATCGGTCGTGCCGTGATCAACGCGGCCAACCCGGTGCTTCGCACCGCTGAGGAACAGCATCCGCTCGGTTACCGTCGTCTTTCCGGCATCAATGTGCGCGATGATGCCGATGTTGCGTAACTTGGAGATTTCAACAGTCATGGCGTCGAAACGACTCGGTGCAGGTGTGAAAGTCGTAAAGGGTAGCGTGGCGCATGAAAAACCGCGACACGAGATGAGTCGTGTCGCGGTTATGATCGAATCTCGGGCCGGTGCCCTACCAGGCGAAGTGGGCAAACGCTTTGTTGGCGTCGGCCATGCGGTGCGTATTCTCGCGCTTGGTGTACGCGACGCCTTCCTTCTTGTAAGCAGCCAGTAGTTCGTCGGCCAACTTCAAATGCATTGGGCGGCCCTTTTTCTCACGAACCGCGCCAAGAATCCATCGAAGCGCCAAACTCTGCTGACGGGCTCGATTGACTTGCATCGGTACCTGGTAGCTGGCACCACCGACACGCTTGCTTCTTACTTCGATGTATGGCTTGACGTTCTCAACCGCCGCTTCAAAGACCTCGATGGGGGAGTGGTCGGAACTTTCTTTGCGCCGCTCAATCTCGGCCAATGCATCGTAGAAGACTTTCTGCGCCGTCGTCTTCTTGCCGTCGAGCATCAAGCAATTGATGAACTTGCCGGCGAGAAGCGAGTTGTGGCGAGGGTCGCCCTTGAGCTGTGTGCGGCTGGCTGTGATCCGTCCCATCGTTGTTTGCTGTTTCTCTAAGAGTACGGGAATGAGTTACTTTTTAGCGCCGTAGCGGCTGCGTGATTGTTTGCGTCCATCGACACCAAGTGCGTCTCGCGATCCGCGGACGACCTGGTAACGAACACCCGGCAAGTCCCGGACACGTCCACCGCGGACCAGCACGATCGAGTGTTCCTGCAGGTTGTGCCCTTCACCGGGGATATAGACCGTCACTTCCTTGCCGTTGCTCAAACGTACACGCGAAATCTTTCGCAGTGCCGAGTTCGGCTTCTTGGGAGTCATCGTCCGTACCTGCAAACAGACGCCCTGCTTCTGCGGGCATTTTTCGAGAACCGGCGACTTGCTCTGGCTCTTCTTTGATTTGCGTCGTTTACGAACGAGTTGATTGATGGTCGGCATGAAAATGATGTTGGAGTGGGGGGTTTCCACACAATGGGTTAGGTCGCGTCCGCGCAGAGCACCGGCGAACCGCACAAAGGCGGTTTGAAACGGGGAATATTCCCCGCATTTTCGTATGTCAAACCGAAAAGTATGGCCGTCGCCAGTTTTCTGTCAAGAGCTGCGCCGCCTCGCCCCCGCCGTCGCGTCGTGTTTGAGCAAGTGGGGGGCCGAGGGGGTGCCGCTTGATCTTGCCTCGATCGCGATTTCAAGGCTATGACCGCACCATTCCCCCACACCGAATGCCCAAGGAAAAGCGAATGCGCGGCAGGATGCCCCAATTCGACCCTTCGCCCATTGAATTCTCCGAATCGGGGCAATTCATCCAGCACAGCGGATCCCGAATTCCGCTGGCCGCACTGCTGGTCATGCTCGTGGCCGCTGCAGGCGGATGTACCTCTTTATTCCCCGGAAAGCCGGACGAATCGGACAAAGATGCGCGCATGCGCAAGCTTCTCAATGTGCCGAAGCTCCCTGATTTGATTCGTGATGCAACCGCGCCACAGGGGACACAGCCGATTCAGATCGACGGCGTCGGCGTGGTCAATCACTTGCCCGGCACCGGCGGTCCAACCGACCCATCGGTCTATCGTGACCAATTGATCGAGGAAATGAAGCGCCACGACATCGTCGAACCGAACGAGTTCCTCGAGTCGACCGAAAACGCGATGGTTCGCGTGCGTGCGATCATCCCGCCGGGCGCCCGCCGCGGCGACGTGGTTGATATCCGCATTCTCGCACCCGCGGAAAGCCGAGCCGCCAGTCTCCGTGGAGGCTGGTTACTCGACACACGATTGCGCCAACAACAGGTACTGCAGAGGATGATCCGGCAAAGCGACGTGATGGCGATCGGAAAGGGGGCGGTGGTTACACGAGCCGACTACGAAGCGGGTAGCGATGCAGCGCTACAGGTCGAGGGCAGCGTGTTGTCGGGCGGCAGCGTACAGATCAGCCGAAATCTCGGGCTCGTCCTTCGTCCCGAATACCAGCACGTTAAGATCGCCGCCGCGATGGCAGGGGCGATCAACCGCCGTTTCTTTTTCTTTGACGGGACGACCCGCGGCGGGATCGCAACGGCCAAAGAAGACGATTTTATCGAGATCGAGGTCCATCCCCGATACCGAGATAACATTGGCCGCATGATGGAAGTCATTCGGGCGGTCGGCGGAAACCCGGACTCAACCGACAAGCAGTCTCGGCTTGCCGAACTTTCACAACAGTTAAAAGATCCGGCGCAAGCCGCCGATGCCGCATTGCAACTCGAAGCCCTGGGCGATAGTGCAGTTCCAACCCTGCTCGAAGGACTGCAATCGCCGAACCAGGAACTCAGTTTCTATGCAGCCGAAGCACTCGCCTATCTCGACCGCAACGAATCAATCAAACCGCTCGCCGAAGCAGCCAGGGACGTACCCGCATTTCGGCATTCCGCCCTGCTGGCACTGCAGGGGCTGCAACAGGCTGCTGCGGTCGACGCACTGCATGGGCTGATGGACGAACCGAGCATCGAGACGCGCTACGGTTCCTTCTGCACCATCCGCCGACGTCTCGACGGATCACGGACACTGGCCAGACGTAATCTTGGCCCGCTGCAGCTGTACGAAGTTCCCTCGACCGCGCCGGCAGCCGTCGTGGTTTCGCTGCGGGAAGAAAGTGAAATCGTGTTGTTCGGATCCAATGCAGCTATTGAAATCCCCGACTTCCTGCGGACGACCGGCGGATTCATCGTCAAGCCCGATCCGAGTGAACCAAGCCGTCTACGAATCAGCCGATTTCGGGCTGGCGAAGATGACCGTCAATTGGCGGTCTCCAATTCGATCGCGGAAGTGGTCGAAGGTGTCGTTGCCACCGGCGGCGGATACGGCGACGTGATCGCATTGCTGAGGGCGGCTAAGGACAAAGGCTATCTCGCCGACCAATTGGCAATTGACCCGCTGCCGAAGTCGTTGAGGACGTATTATCGCGACGAAGGGGCTTCAGAATCGCCCACCAGCGACGGTTTCGAACCGACCCGGGAGGATTAATTATCGCCCCTTGGACGCGGGCGAGTTGACATCCTCGCGCAGTCGACGCAATCTACATTGCGTGATCCGCCAACTTTCCAAACTCCTGATCCTCTCCTGCGCGATCGTTTGCTCAGGCTGCCCGCTTGCGAACGATCCGAACGAGGTGGTTGCGCCTCTACCCGATTCTCAGGAGTCACTCGACGCGCTGGTTCAGCGGACACTCGAGCAAAATCATCGCAATCGCCGCCTGTCGACCGAAACGCACGGGGCGTGGCAGATCCTTCACGGCGTCCTCGCCTACGGCAAGCACTTCACCATCGAGACCCCCCAGGGCGAGCAACCAGCTCTCGACTATCTGCTCGCCGGCGGGAAGGTGCGAGGATTCGAGCCGGTTCCCGGAGATCCACTCGGCCAACCACCCCGGCCAGGATTACGGATGGAAATGGAACCGTCGACCAAAATCGGACAAGGGCATCGTGACCAGTGGTTGGCGATTTTTGCGCAGTGCGGATTGCCTCTGGAAACCGAAATCCATCGCGACGGGCATTCGTTCACGATCGCCGACTGGCTGCGACAGGCCGAACATGACCTGCCGCGCAACCTCGAACTTGAATTCAGTTGGTCCCTGATCCCCCTGACGACATATCACGACACCGAACATCGCTGGACCGCACGCGACGGTGTCGAATACTCGACCGATCAATTGCTCGATTCCGAATTGCGGCAAAGCATCCCGACGAGCGTTTGCGGAGGCACCCATCGGCTGATTGGAATCGCGATGGCGCTCGATAAGCGACGTGCCGAAGGGAAACCGATCGCCGGAGTATGGGCCGACGCCGACGCCCGGCTGAAGGAGGCGGTTGAGTTGGCCAGGGAAAATCAAAATCCCGACGGTTCGTATTCAGTCGCTTACATTCATCGACCGGGCTGGACACGCGATTTGGGGGAAACGCTCGGCACCACCGGTCACGTCCTCGAGTTCCTCGCCTTCGCGGCGCCCGACCACACGCTTCAACAGCCGTGGGTCGAAAGAAGCGTCCGACGTCTTTGTCAGGTGCTCGAGGAATGCGCGGACGTCGATTTGGAATGCGGCGTGCTCTACCACGCGCTGCACGGACTACAAGAATTTCAAAGTCGACAGCGGTCGATCGACGCGATCCCCGCCAACGCGTCCGATTCTTAAGGCACGCCCTGGGCGCGCCAAGAGACGGCATCTTCGAAGTGAATGACAGCCGCAGTCGGAGCGACGTGTTGTCAATCCAAGTAGCGAATCCATCGGATCGCGCTCCCCCTTTTCCGCATGTAACGGTTAACGGTGTTGTGCAAGCGATAGCCGATGCACACCCGTCGCAATCAGTTCGGGTTTCTTAATCGAAAGATTCTTGCGACCCGTCATTCTTTCGCAGTGTACGTTTCACTCGAAGCATGCCAGATCGGCCCGATCGATGGCAGAATCAACGAATCGGGGTCATCGCATTGGGGGCGCTGTGAATAACGCTGTGATCTTATTGATCGAAGACGACGACGCCGACGCGGTGTTGGTCGAGCGTGCGCTGCGCCAATGCCGTGTCCACAGAAAACTGCTGCGGGCCAGAAGCCTGACCGAAGGTTTGGGCCATCTCAAGGCTCAACCTGTGTCTCTTGTGCTCACCGATCTCGGGCTGCCCGACTGTGGTGGCCTCGACGCGGTCGCGCGGATTCGAGCGAGCAACGAAGACGCGACAATCATCGTGCTTTCCGGGCTCGAAGACGCTGAAACGCAACTCGATGCCCTCGATCATGGCGCCCAGGATTACCTGGTGAAAAATGAAATTTCGGCGTTCACTCTCGAACGGGCGATCGAACATGGCACGCACCGTTTGAAAAACCAGCGTCGCGTCGGGCGGTTGCTCAATGCGGTCAAGTCACAGAAGGCCGAACTCGAACGCCAGGCGAAGTTGCTCGACCAACAGAATCGGCGGCTCCGCAAGCTTTGCAAGACCGCCCAACAATGCGTCAACAACGTTTCACACGATTTTCGGACGCCGCTAACCGTCGTCAAGGAATACGCCAGCCTGATCGCCGACGGAGTGGTCGGCGAGGTCCAGCCGGAACAGTTGAGGATGCTCCGGGTTGTGGGTGACCGCGTCGACGACTTGAACAACATGGTCGACGACATGCTCGACATCAGCCGACACAACTCCGGCTTGCTCGGCGCCAATCGCATGCCGTGTCGCGTCGAGGACGTGATCACGCGATTGCTTCCCGGCTTTCACCAGAAGGCGCTGCTGCGAGGCATCACACTCGAGACACAAATCCCGAGCGATTTGCCGGACGTCTTCTGCGATGCGGAGAAAGTCGGACGAGTCGTCGTAAACCTGATCACCAACGCGATCAAGTTCACCTCAGCCGATGGGGCGGTTGTCGTCAGAGCTGAGGCATGCCCGACACAACGCGAGGTCCAAATCTCGGTATGCGACAATGGAGCCGGCCTCTCCGAACAGGATTGCCGGCTCATTTTCAACCGGTTTCAACAGCTCAAGAGCGGTTTGCAAAACACGACCAAGGGGTTCGGGCTGGGATTGAGCATCGCAAAAGAACTGGTCGACTTGAACTTCGGCAAGATGTCTTTGAAGAGCGTTCCGGGCGAGGGGAGTACATTTTCATTCTCAATTCCTGAAAACGATCCAGCTGTCGTCACAGAGCGTTACCTGCAACGCATCAAGGCTCTCAGCCGTGGCAGGGCCCACGTTTCCGCGATGCTTGTCCATGCCGACATCGATGGGGAAAGAGACCAAAAGGATGTCCGCAATTTCCTCGTATACATCCACCGCAACCGTGATCTCCTGCTGGAACTGGGACGTGGCCGTTGGTTGCTCCTGGTGTGCGCGAAACGAGACCGATTGCCGGAATTTCTTCGCCGCATCGAGGACGAGCATCGAAGCTTGAATCGAAATCGACCTTCAGGACCAATTCCTGACATTCGGCTCGAGCAACTGGGAACACATCGAACGGGCAGCGAGACCGCCGCACTGGGAAACCTTGTTCGCGAATCGCTGACAGCACGGGAGGTGAGTTGTGTCTGAGCGATCAACCATTCTCGTCGTCGACGATGACGAAGCAATTTGCCACGCGACACAGTTGCGACTGTCCGCCAACGGGTTTCACGTCCTGACCGCAGGTGACGGTGATGAAGGTGTCTCTATCGCGATCTCGCAACAACCAGACGTGATCGTGATGGACGTTCGGATGCCGCGTCTTGACGGTCTATCGGCGCTGCGAATGCTGCGCGCCGGTCCTGCGACCCGATCCATACCGGTGATCATGCTGTCCGCGAGCCCGGAATACGAAACCAAAGCCCTCGACGAAGGTGCGTGCTTCTACCTGCACAAACCCTACTCGAAGGAATCCCTTCTGTTGGCGGTCGACGCCGCCCTGAAAAACTCCAACCAGGAAATGCAAAGATGCAAATGAACATTCTCGTGATTGATGATGACATTGATTACACCGACATGATGCGCATGCGACTCGAGTCGTGGGGTCACACTGCGACCGTCGCGAACAATTGGTTGTCAGCAATGATGCAGGCCGGTCGCAATGCGTATGACTTGATGTTGATCGACATTGAAACGCCCACCGGCAACGGTTTGACCGCCTGCGAAGATCTGTGCCAAAACCCAAAGATTGATGCGACACCGAAAGTCTTCATCACAGGGTGTTCGGACGATGCATCGATTCAGCGATGTCATGAGTTGAATGCGAAATACATTCACAAGTCGTCCAACGTGTTCGATGAATTACTTCAAGTGATCGCTGAACTCGAAGCTTCGCGAGCGGCACCGGCATCCTAGCGAGGCAACGCGTCGCCTCGACTGTTTACACGCGCACGCGCCCTGGGGCTAGCTGGGGGCACTGGGTGCCACACGTTGAACCGGACCGTTTTGTGACGGTCATGCGGACTGCGATGCACCCCCCTCGACCGCGGCGATCGGTTTTTGACCGCGAATCCGCGGGCCCGACGTCCAGGGATGCAGGTGACCTACGCTTTCAATGTTCGGTCTTCCGCCCCCCGGCGCGTAGCCAATTCACCGTTGCCAACACCCGTCAATCGCACCACCAGTAGAAGATGTCGCAAGCCCGCATGAACGAGCCGAATGCACTCGAGCCGCAATCATCGGAAAATGATGTCGCGTGCAAGGGCCCGGCGCGCGCCATCACGATACGGTTGATGCTTGCCGCCTGGATCACCGTCGTTGCTGGCGGAATGTGGGCATTGCTGGAATATGAACACCGACCCGGAATCAGCTACGCGGCGCCGCGGCACTGGCCCGCCGATACGCAATTGGGTGTCCTCAACAGTCACTCCACGCTTGTCATGTTCGCGCACCCGAAGTGTCCCTGTACACGGGCAACCATCGGAGAATTGGCGAGAATCATGACCGCTTGCCGCGATGATGTCCGCGCCTACGCGGTCTTTGTCAAACCACCGGGGTGCTCGACACAACCCGATTGGGAGCAAACCGACTTGTGGGACTCCGCGGCGGAGATCCCGGGCGTGACCGCAGTCCTCGACATCGACGGGATCGAAGCGAACCGCTTTGGTGCCGCTACGTCGGGTTTCGTATTGCTCTATGACCGCGAAGGCGAACTCCAGTTCCGCGGCGGCATTACCGCCTCGAGAGGCCATAGCGGTGACAACCTCGGCCGAACGGCCGTTGTCAAATTCATTTCGCACGGATTCACGACCGTTAACAACACAAAGGTTTACGGCTGTGAATTGGGCACTCCCCCGAATGTTTTGGTTTCATCATGCTGTCAGCCGTAAATACAACCCATAGCGCCGAAGAGTTACAGCGCGCTGGCGAACTGTTGCGTCGCCAGCAGCAAACCATCTACGCGCGCACCGATCGCCTGTTTGCGATCTTGATGATCATCCAGTGGGTAGCGGGAATCGGGGCCGCATTGTGGATTTCACCGCGCACTTGGGCGGGTGTGATGAGCGAAACGCATGTCCATTTGTGGGCTGCAATTTTCCTCGGCGGCGCCATCACTGGGTTGCCCGTGTTCTTGGCATGGTTTCGTCCCGGTACCGCTTTGACGCGGCACATCATCGCGATCGGCCAGATGTTGACCTCGGCGTTGCTGATTCATCTGACCGGCGGCCGCATCGAAACACACTTTCATGTTTTCGGATCGCTCGCGTTTCTCGCCTGCTATCGCGATTGGCGTGTGTTGGCTACCGCCACGATCGTCGTCGCCTCGGACCACTGGGTGCGTGGATGGTTGTGGCCTGAATCGGTTTATGGCGTCCTTTCCGGCGCTTCGTTTCGTTTCCTCGAACATGCCGGATGGGTCGTCTTTGAAGACATCTTTCTGCTGGTGACGATCCGCCAGAGCATAACCGACATGCAGCACAACGCCCGCAACCAGGCGGCGCTCGAATCGACCAACTCACGAATCGAACTTGAAGTCAAACGCCGCACGGAAGAATTGCGGCAATCGGTCGCCGAAACTGCCGAAACAAGCCAGAAGCTTGCCAAGGCCAACATCGCCTTGGAACAGCGGAACACGGAACTCGACCAATTCACCTACATCGCCAGCCACGATCTACAGGAACCGGTCCGCAAGCTTGTCTCTTTCAGCCGGCTCCTTGAGCAGGATATCGACGGTGATTTGAACGAGGATGCCAGGCGCGATCTTGGGTTCATTGTGGACGCGGCAAACCGGATGAGGAACCTCGTCCAGGCGCTGCTTGAATTATCACGCGCCGGACGCTCGGCGATGAAACAAACGCGCGTCGAAATCAATGACTGCGTCGATGACGCCCTTCACGCTTTGGCATTGCGTATCGAAGAATCGGGCGCCACGGTGACGCGGGGCGATCTTCCCGTGGTCATCGGCGATCAAACGATGTTGACGCAGCTGTACCAAAACCTGATCAGCAACGCCCTGAAGTTCATCGAGGACAAGACTCCCGAAATCGAATTGACCGTCACACGCGATGGGCAGTACTGGGTCCTCGGGGTGCGTGACAACGGAATTGGAATGAAAGCCGAATACGCGGAACGAATCTTTCAACCGTTCCAGCGTTTGCACAATCGCGGCCAATATGAGGGCACCGGAATCGGCCTGTCGATCTGCAAGAAAACAGCCGAGCGGCACGGCGGTGAAATCTGGGTCGAGTCGGACGAAGGGAAGGGCGCCCATTTTCAGTTCTCGTTGCCAATCCCCGCAACCGCCGAGCTTCAAGTCGATGATGCCGATGCCTCCAAGGCAGAATTGTCGGCCAGCTTCTAAACCTGATCACCCAATTACCACGCAACCACAACAGGAGAGAAAAGTGCAAGAGAAAAATGAGGCGGTGATTTTGCTCGTCGAAGACGACCCGGGAGACCAGGAGTTGACCCGCCGCGCCCTGCGCGACGATTCGGTCAACATCGATCTGCGGATCGCCGAAGATGGCGAACAGGCGATGGACTACCTCAATCGCCGCGGCCGGTTCGAGGATCCACAGACTTCGCCCACGCCTGACTTGATTCTTCTCGACCTGAACATGCCCCGGAAAAATGGCCGTGAAGTTCTGGCCGAGATCCGGGGACACGAAAAACTGTCACGCATTCCGGTGGTTGTGCTGACCACCAGCGAACAGGAAGCGGACATCCTCCGCAGCTACGACCTCGGTTGCAATTCCTACATCCAAAAACCGGTAGACATCGACCAGTTCATCGAAGCGGTGCGACGCCTCGGCACCTACTGGTTCGGCGTGGTCACGCTGCCTTCGGCAAGTGTGGCTCCCTAAACATCCAATTTCGCTTTCAGTTGTGCCCAACATGAACGCTATTAATAACATCGAAACACAAATACTTCTCGTCGAAGATGATGAAGCCGATGCGATCCTGTTCGAACGGACGCTGCGCAAATGCGTCGGCGATTACCAATTGCAGGTCTCATCCACCATGGCCGATGCGACCGCGTGGCTCGAGCAACACCGATGCGACGTGATCCTGCTTGACCTCTCACTTCCTGATTCGTTTGGTCTCGAGGGAATTCAAAAGATCCATAATCTCCACGCGGACGTTCCGATCGTGATGCTGACGGGGCTGGATGATGACCAGACGGCGCTCGAGGCGCTTGACAGTGGCGCGCAGGATTACCTGGTCAAGGGTGTCGCAAATCCGCGCGAATTGGAAAGAACGCTCCGCCACGCGATCCAGCGGCAACAAATCGTAAACGAAAACCGCCGGCTGTTGAGCCAATTGCAGGTTGCGGCCAGGTCCGACGCCCTGACCGGTGTCCTGAACCGGCATGCAATGATCGAAGAATTCGAGCGGCATTGGAAACGCTCGCAATCGGCGAACCTGCCGCTCGCGTGCGTGATTCTCGACGTCGATCGTTTCAAGCGGATCAACGACTCACTCGGTCACCTTGCCGGCGATGAAGTGCTGCGCACAATCGCCCAGCTGATCGAGCAGAGCACTCGTCCGGGTGACTTCATTGCCCGCTACGGTGGCGAAGAATTCTGCGTGATTCTGCTCGGAGCAACGGAGCGGAACGCCGTCGATTGGGCACAACGGGCTCGCGAAACTCTGGAACAAACACC